>NZ_JAKJEW010000012.1:0-114608 GCF_022705245.1 Candidatus Skiveiella danica
GCGGGCTGGGCTACTGCCTGGAAAAAATTCCAGGCTGACGTCATGTGCCAGGCCTGCGTCGCCGCTTTCACGGCACGGCCCGCCGCGCGGGCGCGCCTTCAAGATGACAGCTGCGTCAGGCGATCGCCGGCAGGTCGGTCCCCGGTGACCGGTCGCCCGTGAAGCCCGAAAAATGGTCGCTCAAGCTGTTCCAGCGGGAACAGCGCTCGCTCTTTGGCGAGATCCTCGACTGGATGCTGACGCCGCTGCTGCTGCTGTGGCCGATCAGTCTGGCGTTGACCTGGCTGGTGGCGCAGGGCATCGCCGACAAACCGTTCGATCGCGCGCTGGTCTACAACGTCCAGGCGCTGGCCCAGTTGCTCAGCGTCAACAACAACCGCGTGCTGTTCAACATGCCCCAGCCGGCCAGCGAAATCCTGCGCGCAGATGACTCCGACCTCGTCTACTACCAGGTACTGGGTCCGCGCGGTGAGTACCTGAGCGGCGAGCGTGACATTCCGCTGCCAGGGGAGGAGGACAAGCCGGGCGTGCTGGGTGAAGTCCGCTTGCGCGACGACGAATTGCGCGGGCTCGAAGTGCGTGTCGCGTCAATCTGGATCAAGCTGAATGTGCCTGGCGGGCAACCCGCGCTGGTTCAGGTGGCCGAAACACGAGAGAAGCGCAAAGTGCTCGCCACTGAAATCATCAAGGGCGTGATGCTGCCCCAGTTCGTCACCTTGCCACTGGCCGTGCTGTTGGTCTGGATGGCCCTGGTGCGCGGCATCAAGCCCCTGAGCCAGCTGGAAGAGCGCATCCGGGCGCGTCGGCCGGACGATCTGAGTCCGCTTGACGAAAAAACGGTGCCGCTGGAGGTGGCGCCGCTGGTGTCCTCCGTCAACGACCTGCTGACCCGGCTGAAAGACTCCATTGGCACGCAGAAGCGGTTTCTCGCTGACGCGGCACACCAGCTCAAGACGCCGCTGGCGGGTCTGCGCATGCAGGCCGACCTGGCGCTGCGCCAAGGCTCCAGCGAGGAAGACCTGAAGCATTCACTCAAGCAGATCGGGCGCTCCAGCGTGCGGGCCACGCACACCGTCAACCAATTGCTGGCGCTGGCCCGCGCGGAGGCGGGCGGCGCGGCGCTGAGCCGCCTGCCCTGCGACATGGCACGGCTGATCATGGAGGTGGTGCAGGACTCGGTCCCGCGCGCCATGGAAAAGCACATCGATCTTGGCTACGAGGGTGCAGCACCCGGCGCTGCCGACGTGATGCTCAGCGGCAATCCCACACTGCTCAAGGAACTGGTGCGCAATCTGGTGGACAACGCCATCAACTACACCCCTTCGACGGACGTCCGACCCGGCATCATCACGGCGCGCCTGCTGACCGATCCTTTTGGCCAGGTCCTGGTGCTTCAGGTGGAGGACAACGGGCCCGGTATCCCCGAGTCCGAGCGCGAGCTGGTTTTCCAGCCTTTTTACCGGGTGCTGGGCACCAACGTCGATGGATCCGGGCTGGGGTTGCCGATCGTGATGGAGATTGCGCAGCAGCACGCAGCAACGGTGACCATCGAAGAAGCCCGCCCAGGGCAGCAACCGCCCGGAGCCTGCTTCAGTGTGCGCTTCGTCGTGGGCGACGACCGTTTCGAGTCGAGCTGAATCAGGCCGGCTTGAAGAGATTGAGTTGCAGGCGCTCGCGTTCGATAACGCGGGCGGCGGCTGGGTGGGCGGCCACACGCTGCACGAAAGCCCACAGATCCGGAAAATCCGCAGGATCGATGCCGGCGATGCTGCCCCAGCGCGTGAGGGTCAGCGCATAGGCGTCCATTGGCCCGAAATTCGCGCCTCCGAGCCAGTCTTGGCCTGCCGCTTTCGCGCGCTGCACCAGAGCCTGCAGTTCGCCCATCATGCCGCGGTACAGCCCGGCGTTGTAGCGCCGCAGATCTTCATGCACGGCCGGATTGTCCGAAAACTTCTGGGGCATGAAGATGTGGGTGAAGGCCGGGTGCACGGTATTGTTCATCCATGCCAGCGTCTCCATGGCGCGGGCGCGCGCCAGCGGTTCAGCCGGCAGGAAGCCCAACTGGGGAAAACGGTCGTTCAGGTATCCGATGATGGCCAGGATCTGCGTGATCACCTCTGCGCCGTCCACCAGCACCGGAACCTGAGCGCGCGGGTTGATCGCCCGGTACTCAGGGCTTTGCTGTTCGCCCTTGTGCAGTTTGACCATCACAGGTTCGAAGGCGGCGCCGCTGGCTTCTAGCAGCACATGCGGGACGAAGGAGCAGGCGCCGGGTGCGAAATAGAGTTTCAAGGTCATGAGGGGGTTGCTGCTGGGGTGGAGGGTTTCTGGCAGGGGCGCAGCGCCTTGCCGGCCAGGGCCGCCTTGAGGTTGTCCAGGCGTTGCTTGAGACTGGCGTCGGCCTGCGGCAGCCGCAGCCACTGGCCGCGCAGTTCGGCGCGCTCCTGCACCACCCGGGCGGTTCGCACGCCGCGGCTGGCAAACTGGGCGAGGCCATCTTTCGCCGCCGCCTCGGACGGATAGGCCGCCAGCGAAAGCCCTGGCGACAGGGCCGGGTTGCTCAATGGCTCGAAACGGATGTTGAGGCTGCGCAACTCGGCCAGCTTCTTGTTCAGGGTGTCGTTGTCGGGGTACTTGCCCATGTAGACGATCCAGCGCTCGGGCTCCACGCCGTTCTCGAACTCCCAACTGCCCTGCGGCAGCGCGGTATCCAGTGCCTGGCGCAGGGCCGTGGCCTGGCGTTCGTCGTAAACGCCGGCTTGCAGGCATTCGGTAGGCCGCGGTGGCAGGCTGGTCTGCGTTGTCGCTGCTTCCAGACGCTTGACTTCATCAGCGCCTAGCAGGCGCAGGCGCTCGGGATGCAACTGCTGTGTCAGGCGCTGTGGCTCTGTCTGCTGGACGGGTGCCAGTCCGTAGGCCTGCAGAAGGCCGTGCGACCAGGCGAAGTACAGCCCGTTGGCCAGCAGCAGGAGCAGGACGATCAGGCGTAGCATCGCGGATTCAGGTTTTAAGGGGAGGGCGGGGCCGCACGCTGACCTCGGAACTGGTGACGCGCTGCAGGCCAGCGGCAGTATGCACCAGCAGCGCGCCGGTCTCGTCGACGCCCCGGGCCGTGCCCTGCTGGCCGTCGCTGAGCACGACCTCGCGACCCTCCAGCACGTCGCGTACTTGAAAGCGCGCCGCAAAAGGCGAAAAGCCGGTCGCCTCAAAGGCCACCAAGGCGCGCACGAGGGGCTCGGCGATCTTCAACAGAGCCCCCGGGGCGTCAATGCCGGGCAGCAGCTCTTGCAACGCCGCAGCCGGTGTCGCCAGGCCCTCCTGTGTGGGGGGCGCCGCGATGTTCACGCCGATGCCGATGACGGCGTGGCGCTGGCTGCCGATGGCAGCGGTCTCGATCAGGATCCCGGCCAGTTTGCGCTGCTCCCACCAGAGGTCGTTCGGCCACTTCAGCCCGATGGCCGGGTGCAGGCTGCCGGCCAGGCTGACGCCCACCGCCAGCGATAGGCCGGACCAGTCGGCCGGCGCCAGCGGCAAGCCCAGCGAGAAGGTCAGCGAGGCGCCCGGGGCGCTGTGCCACCCGCGCCCGAGCCGGCCGCGGCCTGCGGTCTGCGTCTCGGCCACCAGCAGCACCGGCTCCGCCTGGCCGGCGCGGGCCCGGCGCATGAGTTCCGTGTTGGTGGAATCGATCTCAGGCAGGATTTCGACGGTGAAGCCGGGCAGCAGGGGCGCAATGGCCTCCCAGATGGCTTCGGCCGGCCAGCGCATCGGGTTCACAGCCCCATTCCGCTCAGCGCCCGGGCTTGGTCTTCGCCGGAGGCGATTTCCGCAGGGGCGCCAGGCGCCGCTTGGGGGCGAGCAAGGTGCCACGGCAGTGGGCACTGCCGCACCAGCAGGGGTATTCGGCCTTCAGCTTGGGTGTGTAGCGCTCGTCGATGACCAGGCCGTAGTCGTAGTTGAGCTCCTCGCCGGCTGCGATGTCGCGCAGCGCCTTGATGAAGATGCGCCCGTCCACCTCATCGGCTTCGCAGTTGGGTTCGCAGCTGTGGTTGATCCACCGCGACGAGTTGCCGCCCCGCAGAGCATCGATGACGCGGTCCTCGTCGACATGGAAGTAGAAGGTGTGGTTCGGGTCTTTCGGGTCGTGCGGGTGGCGCTCCTGCGCCTCGTCCCAGCTGATGATCTCGCCCACGTATTCGATCAGGGTCTCGCCGGCGGCGATGTCCTGGACCGCAAACACCCCCTTGCCATGCACGCCGGAGCGCCGGGTCTGGATGCGGCGGGACGACGGGGCGGTGGCGGGCTTTTTGGACACGGTCTGAAAATTTGGTATGGTGAATCCGTATGGGCGCGTGCGCGCCTACGTATGGGTGTGCGCGTGCGCACGCGAGAAAAGGGATTGTAATTAGATGAAAACATTGGTCATTGCCGAGAAACCCAGCGTGGCGCAGGACATCGTCCGCGCGCTGACGCCCGTGTCTGGCAAGTTCGAAAAGCACGACGAACATTTCGAGAACGACCAGTACGTGGTCACCAGCGCCGTGGGCCATCTGGTCGAAATCCAGGCGCCGGAGGCGTTCGACGTCAAGCGCGGCAAGTGGAGCTTTGCCCACCTGCCGGTGATTCCGCCGTACTTCGACCTCAAGCCGGTGGACAAGACCAAGACGCGCCTGAACGCCGTGGTCCGCCAGGCCAAGCGCAAGGACGTGGGCGCGCTGGTGAACGCCTGCGACGCGGGACGCGAGGGCGAACTGATCTTCCGCCTGATCGAGCAGTACGCGGGTGGGGCCAAGCCCCTGGGCAAGCCGGTCAAGCGGCTGTGGCTGCAGTCCATGACCCCGCAGGCCATCCGGGACGGCTTCGACAGCCTGCGCTCGGACAAACAGATGCAGGGCCTGGCCGACGCCGCACGCAGCCGCTCGGAGGCCGACTGGCTGGTCGGCATCAACGGCACGCGAGCGATGACGGCCTTCAACTCGCGTGACGGCGGCTTTTTCCTGACCACCGTGGGCCGCGTGCAGACGCCGACCTTGGCCGTGATGGTCGAGCGCGAGGAGCAGATCCGCAAGTTCATCAGCCGCGACTACTGGGAAGTCCATGCCACCTTCCTGGCCGAAGCCGGCGAATATCCAGCCAAGTGGTTCGATCCGGCCTGGAAGAAAGACCCGGAAGACGGCGAGAAGCGGGCCGACCGCGTCTGGTCCGAGCGCGAAGCGCTGGCCATCGCGCAGGCCGTGCGCGGCAAGGCCGCCACGGTCACCGAGGAGAGCAAGCCGACCACGCAGGCTTCGCCATTGTTGTTTGACCTGACCAGCCTGCAGCGCGAGGCCAACGGCAAGTTCGGCTTCAGCGCCAAGACGACGCTGGCGCTGGCCCAGAGCCTGTACGAGCGCCACAAGGCCCTGACCTACCCCCGGACCGACTCACGCGCCCTGCCCGAGGACTACCTGCCGGTGGTCAAGCAGACCTTCGGCATGCTGGCCGACAGCGGCCTGCGGCACCTGGCGCCGTTTGCCCGCACCGCGCTGGACGAGGGCTACATCAAGCCCAGCAAACGCATCTTCGACAACAGCAAGGTGAGCGACCACTTCGCCATCATCCCTACGCTGCAGGCCCCGTCAGGCCTGTCCGAGGCCGAACAGAAACTGTACGACTTGGTGGTGCGGCGCTTCATGGCGGTCTTCTTCCCGAGCGCCGAATACCTGGTCACCACCCGCATTTCGCAGGCCGTCGGTCACAGCTTCAAGACCGAGGGCAAGGTGCTGGTGCGCCCGGGCTGGCTGGCCATTTACGGCAAGGAAGCGGCTGATGAAGTGGCGGATGCCAAGGAAGGCGACAAGGGCCAGAGCCTGGTGCCGGTGAAGCCCGGCGAGATGGTGCGTGCCGAGGTCGTGGAGCCCAAGGGCCTCAAGACCCGCCCGCCCGCCCGCTACTCCGAAGCCACGCTGCTGGGCGCCATGGAAGGCGCCGGCAAGCTGGTGGACGACGACGAGCTGCGCGAGGCCATGCAGGAAAAAGGCCTGGGCACGCCGGCCACGCGCGCGGCCATCATCGAAGGCCTGCTGAACGAGAAATACATCCTGCGCGAAGGCCGCGAACTCATTCCGACCGCCAAGGCCTTCCAGCTCATGACGCTGCTGCGCGGCCTGGGCGTGGAAGAGCTCTCCAAGCCCGAGCTGACCGGCGAGTGGGAATACAAGCTGGCGCAGATGGAGCACGGCCAGCTCAGCCGCGACGCCTTCATGCGCGAGATTGCGGCCATGACCGAGCACATCGTCAAGAAGGCCAAGGAATACGACCGCGACACCGTGCCCGGCGACTACGCCACGCTGTCCACCCCCTGCCCCAACTGCGGCGGTGTGGTGAAGGAGAACTACCGGCGCTACACCTGCACCGGCGCCGATGGGGCCAGCGACGGTTGCGGCTTTTCGTTCGGCAAGACCCCGGGCGCTCGCACCTTCGAGTCCGCCGAGGTGGAGCAATTCCTGACCAACAAGCGGATCGGCCCGCTCGATGGTTTCCGCAACAAACAGACCGGTTGGCCTTTTGCGGCCGAGCTCGTGCTCAAGTACAGCGACGAAGAAAAGAACTGGAAGCTCGAATTCGACTTTGGCAAGGACGAGGAGACTGGAGAACTGGTGGATTTCAGCGGGAGCGAGCCGCTGGGGAAATGCCCCAAGTGCGGCGCCCCCGTGCACGAGCACCGCAGGAGTTACGTCTGCGAAAAAGCCGTGCCAACCGCCGCGCAGCCCACGCCGAGCTGCGACTTCAAGAGTGGCAAGATCATCCTGCAGCAGCCTATCGAACGTGCGCAGATGAGCAAGCTGCTAGCCACTGGCAAGACCGACCTGCTTGAACAGTTTATTTCAAACAAGACGCGTCGCCCGTTCAAGGCTTTCTGGGCATGGGATCCCAATGAAGGAAAGGTGAAGTTCGAATTCGCGCCCTCCAAGTTCCCGCCACGCAAGACAGTGTCTCCTAAAACAGGAGCTACAAATGACCGTGGTACGCTGGGAAAGGCCGCAAAAACCTTGAAATCAGCAGCCAAGCCCGTGAAGAAGGTGGCGACAAAGGCGGCAGCCGCCAAGCCGGCGGCCAAAACCCCGCGCAAACGGGCTGCAAGCACCGCCGCCGGCCTCAAGCCCAGCGAAGCCCTGGCCGCGGTGATCGGGCCTGAGGCGGTGGCGCGCACCCAGGTCATCAAGAAGCTGTGGGACTACATCAAGGCCAACGGCCTGCAGGACGCCGCCAACAAGCGCGCCATCAACGCCGACGCCAAACTGCTCGCGGTGTTTGGCAAGCCGCAGGTGACGATGTTCGAACTGGCCGGCATCGCGGGCAAGCACCTGAGCTGAACCCGCACACGCGCCTTCACGCGACACGCCCACCATCATCATTTCCAAAGACACCATCGTGACTCTGGACTTCAAGGTGCTGGCATGCAGGGCAAGTTGCTCCAGGCCAGCCCCTAGCAGGTCTACGACGTGGTCAAGATCAAGGTCCCTGTGGTGCACCCCGACGGCAACTATCCGCTAGCGGGCAAGGCCCTGTGCTTTGCACTGCACACGAATGGCGTGCAGCTCGTCACCGCCGAGGAAATCGCGCACGGCCATGAGAATGGCACGCACGGACACCTCCACTGAGCAAGCCTTAAGCCGGGATTTACTACGCTGTTGACCCAATCCTTGCAAGTCCAGTCCTTGACTCGATTGACCGAACCAGCCAGGTGCTGACCGCACCCTTAAAAACGATCAGGGGCTCACTGCAAAAGACGTCGCTATCAAAAATGGAAGTGAAAATCTCGTTCCTTTATTGAATTGATGCCGCCGCCATGTTGCTAAAAATACATTCTGCGAAATGAGAGGCCCGCTATCAGTGGCAGCGCTATTAAACAGTTTATTGGATATTTAATTAATATAAAGCTGAATAAATGGAAAGGTATTGGAGGCGCTTTTCTGCTATTTTTCACTGGTACGGGTTGGGTTTATGCGTCTGGTGATGGTAGTCATCCTGGGGATAACCCCTTAAATGTTAGCGGTTACTTTGGTTTGTTGTTTACATTTTTTCATGGTTCACAGCAAATCAGTTTTCTCGCGAACCAGAGGGAAACTACAAGTCAATTCGTAATCTCATTTGAAATCCAACCATTCCTTCTCACTAAGAAACACAATCACGCGGAGCGAACATGAGCAGCACGTTTACTAAATTCTTTGACTACAAAGACGACAAATCCGCGAAATTCTGGGAGGTCACACAGGCGGGCAGCACCGTGACTGTCAGGTACGGGAAGACGGGAACTAACGGGCAGACACAGGAAAAGGTGTTTGCAGACACTGCTGCTGCCATTAAGCATGTTGAAAAAATCATCTCCGAAAAGACCGGCAAGGGCTACGTGGAGGTCTTCGATCCGAGTTCGCTTCTGCAATCTGCTTCCAATTCTCTTGGCAGAGATTCCATAAACAACTCATCAGACAGAACCACCCAGGGCGGCAGTCTAGAGTCTTTCGTGCATGCATTCGCGCCATTTGAGTCGTCCAACGGCGCCAAACAATCTGGCAATTTTATTCATTATAAAGAGATCACTGATTTTGCAAAATCAGTCGGCAGTTTGACGCGCGAGTCCTATGACTATGTTCTTGAGGTTGGTGACACGGTCGACATTCCGCAGCCCGTTTTTGGCTGTGCATTCAGCATGGGCACTGTGGTGGAAATTCTTGAGCATGACAGGTTGACCAAAAATATTCTTGACCGTAACGAGTCGTTCTATACTTTTAATGAAGAGGACGAGCAGCTTCTTAACAGGCACTTTAATCTATGGGGAAGACTGTGGGAGAGAACCCTCTCAACCACCGACTCGCGCACCTGCATCATCCAAATTCATGAGCCATGCGCGATCACCGCTTCTGTGATCAAAGGCTTGGAGAAACGCTTTCCAGGTGGCGATTTTTCAAGGTTAGCTAACGATGATGGCGACACACATGAGTTTCACTTCGATGGCATCGACGTCAAACTCATTCGTACTGGGAAGAAAAAATATGATGCGCATATACGTGTAAAGAGTCTTTTGGATGGCGACTGCCTGAGAGATAGGATTGAGATCGAGAAATTTAAACAGTTTATTCTTGGCGGCGACGAGGTGGAGAATCTAGCTTGGTCGGACAATATTATTCCGAAAGACACATTGGATGCACTCAATGAAAAGATCGACATCATGTGCGCTGCAGAGCCGGAAGATTTTCATCCGGGCTCAGGCACGGTGGTGCGCGACTTAGTGCATCCCTCGCTGTATTGCTTTGTGAACGGTGTCTCGAACATATCCAAGTCACCGTTGTCGAATTACAGCCCTGAACTTGTCGAGAAGCAGCGTGAAGAATATACAGATTTCTGGGGCAGGATCTATGAAGACTCGGAATATCAATGGCTTCCTGCTGAGTTCACGGTGGACGATCAAGGCAAGGTGTCGATCAACTCATATATTAACAACCTTGATGAATCGAAATATCCTAGAATTTACGAACTGATCGCAGAAATATTCGGACGATTTGTGCCAATGTTTGAGTCGATATGTGCTAGCTTAAAGAACAATTTTGCTGATGACAATGAGAGTGGCGATCTTAAAAACATTCCTCTTCGAAATCGCAAGCTGCAGGTGGTAACGAAATTGGTGGAGTATCGAGTTAACAAAGAGGAAGAATTCGAAGGTGTTTGGCACGTCGAAGGTATGTCGCACGAAAATGTGCTGGCGACTGGTCTTTGCATTGTCAAGCGGGATGCGAATTTTATGGGGGCCGATATCGCATTCAAGCGCTATCTTTTTGCCGAAGAGGCTACCGATCTAATTTACTCTACAGTGCAAAATGCAGCTCGCCCCACTGAGCAAATGGATGGGGGTGATGTGCGACCCCTTGGGACAGTCAAGACGCCTGCGGGTAGAGCAATGGTTTGGCCCAATTCGCACATTCACAAAGTCAGCAAGATGGATTCCAGCGATGGTACGGACGCGACTCGACGAATACTTGTGTTTTGGCTTGTGAATCCTGATAAGCCCATCGTATCAACGGCCAATGTGCCGAAGCAGCAAGGCAGGATGACCCTTGCTCAAGCCAAGAAGAATCGGCTGGCCTTGATGAAGGAGCGTACTAAGAAAAAGGATCGGTACAACGATCGAGAGGTTTTCCTTTGTGAACACTAGGAATTGCACCGTTGAGTGAATGGCATCGTTTGCGCACAGATCCGTGAGCGTCCGGCCATCCCGCCATGCGATCGTAAGAGTTTGAACAATCATGACTATTGGCACTCTTGGGCACTGGATCATCGAACTTCTCAAGCGGCGCGGTCTCGACCGTGCCGACGCCCGCCCCCTGTTTGCATACGACCTGAGTCAGGACGAGTACGCATCACTGGGTATGGTTCTTTCCGAAACCATTGCCAATAGCGGCGGCCTTGAGGCTTTGGCCATCCGCAGCCTGGGTCGTACGCCCTTGATGGCGCCACCCGCCGCCTTCGTGCTATTCGCAGCCGAATGGTGGAAGCATGAATACGAGGGGGGAGTCTGGGACTGGTCACCTATCGTCAAGAAGCTTGGCGCCGACCCGGATGCCTTCGAGCCACAACTGCGCTCCGCATTCGTGGCACGGGGGCTTTCTTTCTGGCAGTTAAGTCCCTTGACCAGCGGGAAGCGATTCATAGGCTCCATTGCGGTCAACGGCGGCATACCGATGCGCCTGCTTGCCCAGGGTGCCGGACCATTGGCAACCGTCTTGAGCCAGGTGCTCAAGCTTGGGGCACGCTATCGATGGGGGCTGCCCCAACTAATAGAGGCAGTGGCCGAGCGACAAATCTATCTTCCGGCCGCCTACAGGAGGCCCGAGATTTCCGAACTGCTAGCGCACTTCGTCGAGACCGTTCTTCAACTCAGGGAAGATTACCAGCTGGAAGGAATGGAAGACCCCATCGCGCACCTGGACACCGTACTGCTGGACTGGCGGCGCCGTTTTCCAGTAGCGCTCGATAGCGAAGCGGCGCAGACGCTGCTGGCCGGACTGGTGCGTGAGGCTGCAGCGCAGAAGTCTGGGGCGGCTCAGGGGCTTTTCCAGGCTGAGCGGCGCCTTGTAAAAGACACTGTCCGCGAAACTTACGCCATTGAGTCAAACCTCTTCTACCCCAATAAGGCTGCCGGGCAAGACCTCGCGGTCTTGTTTGGCTTCACCGACACCGAACACCTTCCGCGCTACTTCGCGATCGACCTGGAAACAGAGAGCCGGCAGCCCTTTGCCGAAGGCCGAATGATCCTGGGTGCCGACGAACCCTTGGCGAGCCTGACTGGTCGCAAATTGGTCATCAAGGGCAAGGCCGCATGTACCGAGCACCTGTTGGTCCTGCGTGCGCAACTGGGGGATATCGGCGAGCGCGTCACCCTAGCTGGCGGGAGCGCGTTGCCGGATGAAGACCCCTGGCTTTTCACCGAGAGTGATTCTGGCCACCTGCATTTCGTCGCTGCCGGTGGTGGGCGGCTGCCAGACGATAGCGTCTGGGTTGCTCTGGCGAGGGGCTGGACGATAGAGACCGAGGTTTCGACGCCGGCGGAAGAACTTGGCAAGCTGGTGGTGTCTGGTTCGAACGAGCGCGCAGTCTTTCGGCTGCGTGCCGATGCACGATTGACGCAGGATGACCTGATCTACCGTGTCCGACTCAGACAGGTGGCGCCTGCCGAACAGATCTATGAATGGAGGGGCTTGCGCTTGCCCGAGGCCAAGGGACGGGCGGTTTTTCGCGATCGCCAGGCACCGCGCCTGTTCTGGTATCGAGAAGACCGCCTGACCCAGGTGCCCGTCTCCGACCAGGAGTGGCGCCGCCCTGGCAACCTGCAAGTCATGGCGCCCAAGGAGGCTAGGGGACCGATCGAGGTGAGGATTTTCTCGGAAGGCGAGCTTATGGCAAGGCGACGGATCTTCGTCCTGCCGTCGGAGGCCCGCATCGAGTACATTTCCGGCGACGCCCTCGGCACAGGCACGGTTCGGTTCGTCAACTGGGGGGCGGTCGACGTGATCGTGGAGCCATATGTTGGCGTCTGCGCGACGATATCGAAAGCGGGTGCGGCAACGACAGGCATCGAGTTGTCATCTGCGGGCGATCCGCCGTCCGAGTTCCGAGTAGGCATCCGCTGGCCCGGCGCCTTGACCGACCTTCCTCTTGTTCTTGCCTATCCGGTGACTGGCGGGCGCTTCATCCGCGCGGGCGGCGGAGTCATGCAGCCCAGCGAACAAGTTACCCTGCGCGAGCTGATCGGGATGCGTTTGCAGGTTTTCGATACCAACCCTGCAAAGCCCGAGCGCTATGAGTTGCAACTCGCTCTAGGCGAGAGCCTCCGGGAAGTTTCGAGTCGATACCCGATCTCGATTGATCACATTAGTGGACGGGCTGAAGTGCGTCTATTGGAGTACCAGCGACACATCGAGTCATTGCTAGGCTTGTTCGACGATTTGGACGCTACGGTCAGGGTTGGATTGGTGGTGGCGGGGAAATGCGAAACCGAAATCCAGGTGGGCCGCTACACCATGATATTGGAGGCCGACTCCACAACCGTGCGGGCATCGGTGTCATCCTTGGCTATGCTCGCGCCGGACGACCTCGCCAAGGCCCGTGTACTGGCAAGCCCCCTGACCGTGCAAGATGCAACCACTCTAGAGCTTTCGTCCATCGAATCCGAGGGGGCTCATACGGGTGCTTGGTCAGCGAGCGGCCTCGATCCTGACCTGGCACCCTGGCTGATCTATCCGGCGGAGGATTCAGCCCTTTTGTTCAGGCCCCTGATCTGGGTCGATGTCGCAGTTGACACTGACCCCGTAGCCGATGACACCAGATCCGGAGAGGCGCGAGCCCAGGTCGTCGTTCCCACCTTGGCCAGCGCGATGTCGCAATCGCAAGCGGACGAGCGCCGGCATTGCCTGCATACGGTCTTGGCCGATATGAGCGTTGACCACAAGCATGCCTCGTGGCCCTTGCTTGACAGTCTTTGGCAGACCTTCCACCACCTGCCACTGACGGCACTCGACGCCTGGCGCATGTTGGCAAAGCAGCCCAAGGCTATCTTGGCTTTTCTACTGCGCTCGGAGTTGCCCGACGCTGAACTGGCCGAGGCCGTGAGGCGATTCAGGATCGAGACCGGTTGGATGCCGGAGCTCACGACTGTCGCTGATCTGAGCCAGGTCTCAAGGGCGTTCTGGCGCTTCTGGTCGGCACAGGACTTGGCGTCCGAGCGTTGCCGAAAGTATTTCAACGACGACATCGAGGGTCGCTTCAAGCTGCTGGCCCATGAGATACCGAGCCTGGAACCCTTGCTCGATGCTGTCGTGTTTGCTGCCACGGGCACGGTTTCTGCCCTGCTTCTGGAAGTGGCTGGTCCATCGAAACTGACCACTTTTAATCTCATAAAGAAGCTGTGGGATGGCGGTGATTCCCTGGTCAATTCACAACTTTTCCTCGTCAATGCCGAGCGTGAAATGTGGCCGGGCCGCAACTTTGTGCAGCACAAGGTCTTGCCTGCCTTCGACACAGCTTGCACACCGGAAAACAAGAGGAAACTGATCCCCTTTTTCGCCAGGTTATTCTGGAACAAACCGGAAGATCACAAGTTCGCGGTTGCCAACCTGCCGGTGTTGTGTGCCCTATGGTCGGCCACCTCGACCAGCCGGAAATGGTGGAGTGATCCCAGGGAGCGTCTGATCCTCAAGCAAGTCCGTGACTTCGACCCTGTATGGTTTGAGCAGGCTTATCGCCACGCCTGCAAAGTTCTTATGAGCATCGATGGCTTCATCCAGCTCGAAAACATCACATCGAGCAGTGCACTCGAACACCAAAAAGCCTCATGAAAAACGATCCATTACCGACATCGTATTTTTCGTCTCTCTTGCCCGAGTTGGCCACGCGCGCAGCGCGCGCCACTGTGAGCCGCCTGGGATTTTCCAATCCAGCCCTGCGCCAATACCTGAGCGAGAGATTTTCGGTCGATCTTGGTGAGCCAGGTTGCTTTGTGGGCGAGCCGGTGTTCGAGGCCACCTTCGGCTGGGAGAGTGCTGGTCAGACCCTGGAGTCGCTGTCACCCTCTCTGCTTTCGCCTAAGCTGGTGGATGCGCTTGATCGACCCGCGGGCAGCATGGGCGCCAACTACCGATTCCCGCGCAACGACATGCCTTACCGGCATCAACTCGAAGCTTGGGAACTGCTGGCCAGGCCTCAGCCGCAGTCGGTCATCGTGACCAGCGGCACCGGGTCGGGCAAGACCGAATGCTTCATGGTCCCCATCCTGGATCAACTGGCACGGGAGGCCGAAACCCTGCGCGGGCCGGTCGAGGGGGTGAGGGCGTTGTTCCTTTATCCCCTCAACGCACTGATCCAGAGTCAGCAAGAGCGATTGCATGCCTGGACCGGGCCCTTCGAGGGCGATATCCGCTTCTGCCTGTACAACGGCCAGACTCCCGAAAAGCCCGGCCCGAAGCACATTACGTCCAAAACGCCAAACCAGGTCTTGGACCGTCAAGCGTTGCGAGCATCACCCCCCCCCATTCTGGTGACCAATGCCACGATGCTGGAATACATGTTGGTGCGCTCGCAGGATGCCCCAATCCTGCAAAGATCCCGTGGGAAGCTTAGGTGGATTGTGCTGGACGAAGCCCACAGCTACATCGGATCGCAGGCAGCGGAGTTATCGCTGTTGCTGCGCCGCGTGCTGTACGGCTTCGGCGTCGATTCGTCGGACGTTCGCTTTGTGGCGACGTCCGCCACCATTGGCGACCCTTCAGGCGAAGCAGGCCAGAAGCTGAGGGAGTTCCTGGCAGGGTTGGCCGGTGTGGAGCCTGGGCGCGTGCATGTGGTGTCAGGTCAGCGTTCTGTACCTGGCCTACCTGCCGGCAATGTTGCATTCACCGACGCCTCGTTGGACGTTCTAGAGGCTATCGCGCCGCATGAAGAGGCCTCCCGCTTTGACGCCGTTTGCGCCAACACCATAGCAAAAGAAATCCGCAGCCTGTTCGTACCGGCGCTGCGTGGCAGTCCGGCCCGGCCGCTGCGCGCTATCTGCGAAGTGATCGAGGGGCCAAGACAACACCACGCGCCCAATACCAAGCAAGCCGCTCTGCGGTGGCTCGACTTGCTCACCCGATCGCGCCAGTCTCAGGGTAAGGATACTTCGCCTTTCCTGCCCCTCCGGTTGCACGCGTTCCACAACGTGCTGGCCGGCTTGTGGGCATGCTGCGATCCCGGCTGCACCTGCCGGCAAGGCACCATGCTGGACTCGCCCGATTGGGCTTTTGGTGCGGTGTACACCGAGCAGCGTGAGACTTGCGAGTGTGGCTCCCCCGTCTACGAGCTGCGATCCTGCAACGATTGCAACGAGACCTATCTGTGGGGCCGGCTTGTGATGGACCGCAACCAGAACCGATGGTTGTTGAGTCAGGCCACTGAGGACCAAACCGACGAGTTCCAGCTCGAAGCCACGCCCGAGGATCCATACGTAGAGTCGGAGCTGGATGCGGCGGTGGAGCTTGCCTCGCCGCTGGTCGATGAGATCGACTCTCCTCTGGTGTTGATCGCCAACCGACATTTGAAAGACACCGCGGAGGCGACCGTCGAGCGAGGCAGTCTGATTTTTGACGGCTCATCTGACAAGCCGCTGGTCAGGTTGCGCGTGCGCGAGATGAGCGAAGGGCAACTGACCTGCCCCGAATGTGGTGGCCACCATGGCAAGGGGCGGCTGATGTTTCGCGCGGCGCGCCTTGGTGCGCCGTTCTTGTTGATGCAGGTAATCCCCACCTTGTTGGAGTTCTGTCCGGACGGCGAAGATCCGCAGAGCAAACCGCTGCGTGGCCGGCGCATGATCACTTTCACGGACAGCCGCCAAGGCACGGCAAGGATGGCAGCGTCCCTGCAGCGAGATGCGGAGCGAAACAGCCTGCGTTCGGCCGTCTACCACTTCCTGGCGGGCAGAGCGGACATCGGTGCATGCCCCGAATATCGCGATCTGCTTCAGGAAATCATTGAATACGAGGCGGACTTTGAAGAAACCAAGAGCCCAAGGATCGAAAGCCGCCTGGCGGCCAAGAAGCTGGAGCTGGCGAAATTCACGCTGAAGCCTGTCTCGTTCGAAGACTTGGCCGTGCACCTGTCGACCCACGAGGCGGACATCAGGCGGTGGGCGCTCAACCACTACCGTGATATCTCTCCGGAGCAATTTGCTGGCGACACCGGCGCTCTTGAGCTGTCCAGACTGTTCCTTTTTCGCGAGTTTTCTCGCCGACCCAAGCGGGCCAATAGTTTGGAGACGCTCGGGCTGGTCTCAGTTCAGTACCCCAAACTCGACAACCTGGCGGCAGTTCCGTCGCAGGTCTCAGCGCATCTGAAGGTGAGTTTGGAGGAATGGCGGCAGATCCTCAAGCTCACGCTCGACTTTGTCGTGCGTGAGATGTCTTGCCTTGAGTTCAAGGACACCTGGAAGCGCTGGGTGGGCAAGAAGACGGTGAGCGCCAGGTTCCTTCCACCCGATAGCAAAGACAAGCCAAACGGGGTTTTCAGGCGCTGGCCGCAAACCCACAAAGTCGGGGTACAGAGTCGCATGGTTCGCTTGTTGGCCGCGGCATTTCACAAGGATCCAGCCACTGCAGAGGGGCGCGACATCATTGACGCCGTGTTGCGTGCGGTCTGGGACGATCTGGTTCGCCTGGGTCTGCTGCAAAAGGCGACGGACGGGCGCTATTTGGAGCTGACAGATCTCGCCTTTGGCCTGATCGGCGATGCTTGGATGTGCCCCGTTACGCGGCGTGTGCTGGACGTCAACTTGCGCGGTTTAACACCGTATCTTCCGAGTCACAACCGCAAGGCTTCGACCATAGAGTGCCAGAAAGTCTTTGTGCCGAAGTGGCCCGAGGTTGCTGCCGATTTCACACCTCCCAGTTTGGGCATCGAGGCGGCTCGTCGCTGGCTTTCTACAGATCTCGGCGTACTTTCTTTGCGGGAACTTGGTTTGTGGTCCAACGTAAATGACAGGGTCGTTGAGGGTGTGCGCTACTACCGTACGGCCGAGCACTCAGCGCAGCAGCCCGGTTCCACCTTGCAGGATTACGAGGACCAGTTCAAGCAGGGAAAGATCAACCTGTTGAGCTGCTCGACGACCATGGAGATGGGCGTGGATATTGGTGGCATTAGCGTAGTGGCCATGAACAACGTGCCGCCCCACCCAGCCAACTACCTGCAGCGTGCCGGCCGGGCGGGCCGACGCAGCGAAACTCGTTCGATCGCGTTGACTGTGTGCAAGAACAACCCACACGACCAGATGGTGTTTGGCGACCCGCTGTGGCCTTTCACGACCAAGCTTCCGGCGCCGGCCATCAAACTGGAGAGCCCCGTGATCGTCCAGCGGCACCTTAACGCGATGTTGCTTGCGGACTTCCTCTGGAAACAGATTGAGAAAGCCGGTGGCCAGGGCGACCTCAACAAGCTCAATATGGAATGGTGGGCATTGCCGAAGGATTCCTCGCTGGCGGATGCCTTCATGGCCAAGGCGGAATGCTTCGACCCCCAGACCGATGAGGCGCTCGCCAATGGCCTTCGCATGCTGCTCAAGGGCACCTGTTTTGATGGCAGCGTGTCGTTGTCTACTTTGGCTATCGAGGCTGCCAAGATGATGAAAGCCATGCTCGATGGCTGGTATGGCGAGTATTTCGCCGTGAAGACCCAGCTGAGTACCTTCGATGAAAAGAAGCAGCAGAAGGAACCAGCGTTTCGTGCACTGAGTATCCAGGCCAAGCGCCTGACCGACGAGTACCTGTTGCGTGAATTGGCCAGCGGAGGATTTCTCCCTGGATATGGTTTCCCGACCAATGTCACATCCTTTGAAATGCTAAACAAGGAGGCCCTTGACAAGCAGAGGTACGGCAAGGACCAGGGACGAGAGGACAACAAGATGCGCCGGCGAGACCTGCCGAGCCGCGACGCCGTGACGGCGCTAAGGGAATACGCGCCGGGTGCCGACGTGGTGATCGATGGCCAGGTTTACCGCTCGGCGGGCGTCACACTCAACTGGCATGCACCGGCGTCGATTGACATCAAACAAATCCAAAGCATCCGCCAAGCATGGCGCTGCAGCCATTGCGGCGCGAGCGGCACGGAAGTAACGCGGGAAGGCCATGAGCACTGCGATGCCTGCGGCGAATTGCTGCATGACGACCAGCGTTTCACGTACCTTGAGCCAGCGGGTTTTGCAGTCGACTTGTACGCGCCCACTCACACAGACGTCAGCGAGCAATCTTTCGTCCCGGTTTCGCAGCCCTGGATCAATGCCGAAGGCCCATGGTTGCCGTTGGCTAATCAGGCGCTCGGGAGCTTCCGCAGCAGTTCGACCGGCCGCGTGTTCAACCATTCGGGTGGCGTCAACCGCAATGGGTACGCCATCTGCCTCGAATGTGGCCGAGCCGAGCCCATGCCGTTGTATGCCGATGACAAGGCAAAAGACGGCTTGGGCCATCTGCCGGCAAAGTTCAGAGAGCCTCACAAGCGCCTGCGTGGGGCACAAGGAGGGGAAACCGCTATCTGCAAGGGCAGTCACAACCCGTTTTCGATCAAGCCCAAGCTACACCTCGGCCTCGAGGAAGTGACCGATGTAATCGAACTGCAGCTCAACGGACTCGACGGGTTGCCAATCGCAGACAAGGTTGCGGCCTATTCGATTGCGGTGGCCCTGCGCTGGGCTGTGGCAGCCTCTCTGGGCGTCGAAAGCGGCGAGATCGGCTGCGAGGTCAAGCCCATACGTCACCCCATGCGGGAAGAAGGCTTTGTGATCGTTCTGTACGACCACGCTGCGGCAGGTTACTGCTCATCGGTGGCGGACCACTTGCCCGAACTTTTTCAGAAGGCTCGCGATCAACTCGACTGCCATGCCAACTGCCAAGGCGCCTGTCAGCACTGCCTGATGGATTACGACAACCGTTTCCGCCGCCATGAATTGGACCGATTCACTGCCATCAAATTCCTCTCGGAAGAGTGGATGCAGCGAATGCAATTGCAGCCAGGCGACGAGTTTTTTGGCTCCGGCAATTCACACGCCGAGACCCATACGCTGGCCGAAGCCATCACCCGGGAGTGGGCCAAAGGCGGCGCCACGGAATTGCGAATCTTCCTGCAGGGCGACCCGCGGGACTGGGATTTTGCTGCTGCCACCTTCAAGCGATTGCTCCTGCGCTGGTCCGAGCGTGGTGCCGTCAAGCTGGTCTTGCCGTTATCTGCAGTCGAAATCCTTTCGCCCGAACAGCTCTATGCGCTCGGCCAACTCTCCGAAGTGACAAATGCCAATGTCCAGGCACACATCGGCGGCACCCGCAAAGTGCTGGCCGAGGTGGTTACGGCGGGAGGATGCTTTGTCTGGGGTTCTCGCGACGAAGCCATTGGACTGCCTGGCAGCACATGGGGTCAAGCGGGATCTGCGGTCCTCGTTCGGGGGAGGATCGCTGAACCAGAAACCCTGGGCGATGCACTGGAAACCAAGGGTCAGACGCCTACAGAGACCTCGCCCAAAGCGGGCAGGATCGAGATGCGTACAGAACTTGACGGCCTGGCCGAGGCCTTTGGACCGAAACTGCTCGATAAGCTTGCGGCAGGCATTCACGGCCCGCTACTGGAAGGTGATGGTGATATCAAAACGGTGATTTACCGTGATCGATACCTCAATGCTCCTTTGCCCGTGTCACTGCTTGTCAGCTTCATCGGGGCAATCAAGGGTCGGCACCAAAGCCGCTGGGATAACCCGTTGATCGAGATTGTCACTGCGGGCTTGCCCACCGAAGGTCGAACGTTTCCACTCCCAAGCCAGGTGTTCCACAACTGGCTGGATACGAATCTGCGCGACGCTGCGATCAAGGCCGCCTTCAGCTATCGGGGCATGAACGCGGCCGTCCGAAACCTGCCCAAGCCCGCGGCAGCGCATGCGCGCACGCTGGAGATAGGACTGGCGGACGGTCACAAGCTGAAAGTCTGGTTGGATCAGGGCTTTGGCTATTGGAGTTCGCCGAGGCCCGGCACCCGTGCAGCCCAGACCGCCACTACCTGGTTCAACTTCAAGGAAGACCCGTCCTCGCAGGGCGAAGAAATCAGCGAGGGTCGGTATGCTGTCGAGGGCCAATCGTTCGCAACCCATGTGTTCTTTGAGAAGGTATGAACCGATGGGCAAAAGGGGTTGTGCCTGATCAACATAAGAACGGCGGGTAAGGTGGGCTTCGGATTCGCGCGTCGAAGTTCCCGCCACGCAAGACAGCGGCTCCTAAAACAGGAGCAACTGGTGACCGCGCGACGCGGGGAAGTGCCACAAGAACCTTGAAATCAGCAGCCAAACCCGGGAAGAAGGCGGCGACAAAGGCGGCGGCCGCCGAACCGGCGGCCAAAACACCGCGCAAGCGCGCCGAGAGCACTGCAGCCGGCCTTCAACCCAGCGAAGCCATGGCCGCGGTGATCGGGCCTGAGGCGGTGGCGCGCACCCAGGTCATCAAGAAGCTGTGGGACTACATCAAGGCCAACGGCCTGCAGGACGCCGCCAACAAGCGCGCCATCAACGCCGACGCCAAGCTTCTGGCGGTGTTCGGCAAGCCGCAGGTCACGATGTTCGAACTGGCGGGGATCGCCGGCAAGCACCTCTCCTGAAATTTGCCGCACAATGAAAAACGCGCCCAAGGGCGCGTTTTCTTTGGGTGGTGGCAGGCCTTACTTGGCGACCACGCGCACCATCTCCAGGCATTTGTTGGAGTAGCCCCACTCGTTGTCGTACCAGGCCACGACCTTCACGAAGGTGCCGTCCAGCGCGATGCTGGCGTCGGCATCGAACACGCTGGTGCAGGTCTCTCCGCGGAAGTCGGTGGCCACCACCTTGTCTTCGGTGTAACCCAGCACGCCCTTGAGCGCGCCTTCGCTCTGGGCCTTCATCTCCGCGCAGATGTCCTTCAGCGTCGCTTCGCTGTTCAGTTCGCAGGTCAGGTCGACCACGGACACATCGCTGGTCGGCACTCGGAAAGACATGCCGGTGAGCTTCTTGTTCAGCGACGGAATGACCACGCCCACCGCCTTGGCAGCACCCGTGCTGGAAGGAATGATGTTCTCCAGGATGCCGCGGCCGCCGCGCCAGTCTTTGTTGGAAGGTCCGTCCACCGTCTTCTGCGTGGCGGTGGCGGCATGCACCGTGGTCATCAGGCCGCGCTTGATGCCCCACTTGTCGTGCAGCACTTTGGCCACGGGGGCCAGACAGTTCGTGGTGCAGCTGGCGTTGGAGATGATGGCCTGGCCGGCATAGGTGTTGTCGTTCACGCCATAGACGAACATGGGGGTGTCGTCCTTGGAAGGAGCCGAGAAGATCACTTTCTTCGCGCCGGCGGCCAGGTGCTTTTCGCCGCCGGCCTTGTCCAGGAAGATGCCGGTGGATTCGATCACGATGTCGGCGCCGACCTCGTTCCACTTCAGGTTGGCGGGGTCTTTTTCCTGCGTCAGGCGGATCTTCTTGCCGTTGACGATCAGGGTGTTGCCTTCGACGCTGACGGTGCCCTTGAAGCGGCCGTGGACGCTGTCGTATTGCAGCATGTAGGCCAGATAGTCGGGCTCCAGCAGGTCGTTGATGGCCACGACCTCGATGTCCGCGAAGTTCTGGATCGCGCTGCGTAGCACGTTGCGTCCGATGCGGCCGAAGCCGTTGATGCCAATCTTGATGGTCATGAGTTTTCTCCTGAGTTAAAACCGAATGTCGTCTGTCCCGTGGTGCGGCGCGTGCCTGTCACTTCCTGGTCAGCGCGGCCTGCACGGTGTCGGCCACGTTCTCGGGGGTGAAGCCGAAATGCTTGAACAACACCGGCGCCGGCGCCGATTCGCCAAAGGTGTCGATGCCGACCACGGCTGCGCAGCCGTATTTCCACCAGCCGTCGGTCACGCCCATTTCCACCGCGATGCGCGGCAGGCCCTTGGGCAGGACCTCAGCCTTGTATTCCGGCGTCTGGCGGTCGAAGGCCGTGGTGCTGGGCATGGAGACCACGCGCACCGCGATCTTGCGCTCGGCCAGCAGCGCCTGCGCCTGCAGGGCCAGCTGCACCTCGGAGCCGGTGGCGATGATCACGGCCTGCACCTTCTTCTTCAGGCCGACGCGTGCCGGCTCGGCCAGGATGTAGGCGCCGCGGCTGATCTCGCCGAGATCGGTCTTGGGCGCGTAGGCCAGGTTCTGGCGCGACAGCAGCAGGGCGGTCGGCTTGTTCTTGTTCTGCAGGGCCACGGCCCAGGCCACCGCCGTCTCGGCGGTGTCGGCCGGGCGCCAGACGTCCAGATTCGGGATCAGGCGCAGGCTGGTGGCGTGCTCGATGGACTGGTGCGTGGGGCCGTCTTCGCCCAGGCCGATGGAGTCGTGCGTGAAGACGTGGATCACGCGCAGCTTCATCAGCGCGGCCATGCGGATCGCATTGCGGCTGTAGTCGCTGAAGGTCAGGAAGGTGCCGCCGTAGGGGATGTAGCCGCCGTGTAGCGCCACGCCGTTCATGATGGCGGCCATGCCGAATTCGCGCACGCCGTAGTTGATGTGGCGGCCGATCTTGCCTTCAGGTGTCACGACCACCTCGCCCGCCAGGTCCACGCGCAACGCGGGGGTGGCCTTGGTGTTGGTCAGGTTGGAGCCGGTCAGGTCGGCGGAGCCGCCCAGCAACTCGGGCATGGCCGCGGTGAAGGCTTCCAGCGCGATCTGCGAGGCCTTGCGCGAGGCCACGGTCTCGGCCTTGCTGTGGGCGGTGATGGTGGCATCCACGGCCGTCTGGGCGAAGTGCTTGGGCAGCTCGCCCTTCATGCGACGGGTCAGCTCCTTGGCCAGCTCGGGGTAGGCGGCCTTGTAGGCGGCGAAGCTTGCGTTCCAGGCGGCCTCTGCGGCCTGGCCCTGCACTTTGGCGTCCCAGTCGGCGTAGACGGCTTTCGGGATCACGAAGGGCGCTGACGTCCAGCCGATGGCTTCGCGCGTGAGTTTGATTTCTTCGGCACCCAGCGGCTCGCCGTGCGCCTTGGCGGTGTCGGCGCGGTTCGGGCTGCCTTTGCCGATACTCGTCTTGCAGAGGATGAGCGTGGGCTTGTCGGCGCTGTTCTTGGCGTCGGCAATGGCCTGGGCCACGGCGGCCGCGTCATGGCCGTCCACCGGGCCGATGACGTTCCAGCCATAGGCGGCAAAACGCAGGGCGGTGTTGTCGATGAACCAGGGCGCGACCTGGCCATCGATGGAGATGCCGTTGTCGTCGTACAGCGCGATCAGCTTGTTCAGCTTCCAGGCGCCGGCCAGTGCGCAGGCCTCGTGGCTGATGCCTTCCATCAGGCAGCCGTCGCCCATGAACACGTAGGTGTGGTGGTCCACCACCGGGTGGCCGTCGCGGTTGAATTCCTTCGCCAGCAGTTTTTCGGCCAGCGCCATGCCCACCGCGTTGGTGATGCCCTGGCCCAGCGGGCCGGTGGTGGTTTCCACGCCGGGCGTGATGCCGGTCTCGGGGTGGCCGGCGGTCTTGCTGTGCAGCTGGCGGAAGTTCCTGAGTTCGCTCATCGGCAGCTTGTAGCCCGTGAGGTGCAGCACGGCATACAGCAGCATCGAGCCGTGGCCGTTGGAGAGCACGAAGCGGTCGCGGTTGAACCAGGCCGGATTGCGGGGGTTGTGCTTCAGGTGCTGGCCCCACAAGGCCACGGCCATGTCGGCCATGCCCATGGGGGCGCCGGGATGCCCGGAGTTGGCTTGTTGGACAGCGTCCATGGCCAGCGCGCGGATTGCGTTGGCCATCTGTTGGGTGTTTGCCATGTCGGGCAGCTCCGGAAGATTGATCAGGGGAAACCCCGAATTTTACCGGGACCGGCTCCGGCAGCCCGCCAGCGCGAATGCGGTGCCTGGAAAGTGCCGTAAAGTCGCGGCCATGCAAGGCCTGCACCTCACCGCTGATCTGCACGGTTGTCACTGCGACAGCCGCTGGCTGCTCGACGCGCAGGCGCTGGGCCGCGCGTGCATCGATGCGGTGGATGCAGCCGGCCTGCAGGCCGTCGCCGAGCTGTTTCATACCTTCCCGGCCACCGGCCATGGCCCTGGCGGCGTGACGGCCACGGTGCTGCTGGCCGAAAGCCACCTCTGCGTTCACACCTGGCCCGAGCAGCGTGCGGTGACGCTGGATGTGTATGTCTGCAATTTCGGCGGCGATCACTCGGCCAAGGCGCAAGCCTTGCTGGATGCGCTGGTCGCCTTGTTTCTGCCGGCACACATCGAGCGCAAGGCCTTGCAGCGCGGGGCAGTACGCTGCCTGCCCGCGGCGGTCTGAGCCTCCTTCGGTCGCCCTTTACTCACCCCCCTGATTGGGGGATGGCTGAAGCGGCTGGGCGCCGGCACACTGGCGCCGTCTCCCTTCATTTCGAGGTTCAATCATGCGCACCATCATTCACGCGGCCTTGCTGGCCGTTCCCGCAGCCGCCTTGCTTGCCGCCTGTGGCGGCTCGGATGACGCCGCGACGCCGATCGCGCCCGTCGCCACGACCACCACGGTTTCCGGCTCCGCGGTGAAGGGGCCGGTCAACGGCGCCACAGTGAGGGCCAAGAAGCCGGATGGCACCGCCTGCGGCACCGCCACCACCAATGCACAGGGCACCTACAGCCTGGAGACCACCTGCACCGGTGACCTGATCATCGAGGTCAGTGGCGGCACCTATACCGACGAAGCCACCAACCAGAGCCGCGTCCTGGACACGCCGCTGCGCGTGGTCGTTGCCGCCAATGGCGGCACTGTCACCGGTATCGCCACGCCGCTGACGACGATGGCTTACACCTATGCCTTTGGCAGCGGCGCGCCGGTCAGCCACGCGGCCTTCACCACGCAGGCCCAGACGCTGGCCACCCAGTTCGGCCTGTCCGGCGTGAACCTCGCCACCACGCTGCCGCAGGTCACCGGCACCACCAACGCCTATGGCGATTCGCTGCGCGCGCTGTCGCGGTACATGGCCGACAACAACCGCACCCTGGCCACGATCACCAACGCCGCGTTTGCCAATGCGGGTGACCTGACCGCGTTCAACACCCTCTACAACAACGCACTGATCGCCGTGGGTTCGCCTGTCCGTGTCAATTTCACCGCCACCGGCTTCAACCTGGCCGGCACCGGAGCGGGCGGGGGCTCGGGCACCTGCGGCGTGAACGTTCAGGGCACCGTCACGGCCAATGGGTTTACCGTGCCGCTGAATGTGAACTACTGCGTGACGGGGATTGCCGCCGGGTCCTGCACCAGCGGCAACAGCTCGCTGTCGCAGGCGCTGGGTGGCCAGCAAGGCATCGTGGGCGCAGCCAACCTGCAGTACGCCTTCTCGGCCAGCTGCGCGGCCGGCGCTTTCACGATCAACCTCCAGTAAAAGGCCACTCGGGGCCGGCGCCCCGGTGCGAAAGCCACCGCTTGCGGTGGCTTTTTTTCTGCCCGCCGATAATCCGTCGATGCATCCTCGCCAGACCCGAGCACGGGTTTCCCTCGAACCATGAGTGCCGCCATGATCCTCGCCGCCGGCCGCGGCCAGCGCATGCGGCCCCTCACAGATGTCACGCCCAAGCCGCTGCTTCAGGTGCGCGGCAAGGCGCTGATGCAATGGCCGATGGAAGCGCTGGCGCGGGGCGGTTTTCACCGCCTGGTGGTCAACACCGCGTGGCTGGGTGAGCAGATTTCAGACTATTTTGGCCATAACCCAGCGTCAAATGGTCACGAGTCGCTATCAAATTTGAGTAGTCTGGACCTGCGCTATTCGCACGAAGGGCGCGACTTCGGCCGCGCGCTGGAGACGGCCGGCGGCATCGTGCGCGCGCTGCCGCTGCTGGACGAGGTGTTCTGGGTGCTGGCCGGTGATGTGTACGCGCCGGGCTTTGCCTATACCCAGGCCGCTGTGGACCGCTTTGCCGCCAGCGGCAAGCTGGCCCACCTCTGGCTGGTTCCCAACCCGCCGCACAATCCCCGGGGCGACTTCGGGCTCTCGGCCGACGGTCAGGCCCTGAACCAGGCCGACGAAAAATACACGTTCAGCACCTTCGCCCTGTACCGGCGCGCGCTGTTTGAGGCGCTCTGGTGCCCCATCCCCGCCGGCAATCCGGACGGGGTGGTCGCGCCGCTGGCGCCGCTGCTGCGTGCCGCGATGGACGCCGGCGAGGTCAGTGCAGAGCTGTACACCGGGCCCTGGACCGATGTCGGCACGCCCGAGCGCCTGGCCGAACTCAACGCCACCTGATTCCCCAACCGGACCGAACCGATGAGCACCTCCCTTTACGCCGCCCGCCGCGCCCGCGTCGCCGCCCAGCTGGGCGCCGGCGGCATCGCCGTGATTCCCACCGCGCCCGAGCGATCACGCAACCGCGACAGCGAGTTCCTGTTCCGCCACGACAGCTACTTCTATTACCTGAGCGGCTTTTCCGAGCCGAATGCCTGGCTGGTCATCACCGCCGACGGCCACACCACGCTGTTCTGCCAGCCCAAGGACCTGGAGCGCGAGATCTGGGACGGCATCCGCCTGGGCCCTGACGAAGCGCCCGCGCACCTGGGTGTGGACGCGGCGTCCTCCGTCGCCGAGCTCGATGCGCGCCTGCCCAAACTGCTGGAGAACCGCTCTGCTGTCTGGTACCCGTTCGCCACGCACCAAGGGCTGGAGACCCGCGTGGACGGCTGGCTCAACGCGGTGCGGGCGCGGGTGCGCTATGGCGCGCTGTGCCCGCAGGCCCAGCACGACCTGTGCGCCCTCCTCGACGAGATGCGCCTGATCAAGGATGCGCACGAGCAGGCCATCATGCGGCGCGCCGCACAGATCAGCGCGGGGGCCCACATCCGCGCCATGCAGCGTTGCGCGGCCATGCTGCGCGCCGGCCAGGACGTGCGCGAGTACCACCTCGACGCCGAGCTGCTGCACGAGTTCCGCCAGCACGGCTCGCAGTACCCGGCGTACAGCTCCATCGTCGCCGCCGGCGCCAACGCCTGCGTGCTGCACTACCGCGCCGACACCGCGCCCATCCGCAACGGCGAGCTGGTGCTGATCGACGCTGGCTGCGAGCTGGATGGGTATGCCAGCGACATCACCCGCACCTTTCCGGCCAACGGCCGCTTCTCCGGCGCGCAGCGCGCCCTGTACGACCTGGTGCTGGCCAGCCAGGACGCGGCGATTGCCGCCACCAAGCCGGGCGCGCGCTTCACCGACCCGCATGAGGCCACTGTCAAGGTGCTGACCCAGGGCATGTTCGACCTGGGCCTGCTCGACCGCGACCAGCATGGCACGCTGGACGATGCCATTCACCACCGCCACTACTTCGCCCACTACATGCACCGCACCGGCCACTGGCTGGGCATGGACGTGCACGACTGCGGCAGCTACGTCGAGCCCGCCGAGGTCGGCCAGACCCATGAACGCAAGGACCCGCTGAGCGGCGAAACCATCACCGATCGCCCCAGCCGCATCCTGCGGCCCGGCATGGCCCTGACCATCGAGCCGGGCCTGTACGTGCGCCCCAGCGACAGGATCCCGAAAGAGTTCTGGAACATCGGCATCCGCATCGAAGACGACGCCTTCGTCACCGAGACCGGCTGCGAGCTGATCACGCGCGGCGTGCCGGTGAAGGCGGACGAGATCGAGGCGCTGATGCGGGGGTGAGGGAGACTCACTTATTCGTAGCGAACATCGACCGTTTGACGCTGGGAACCCCCTGAAAAACTTGAAATTTCCGGTTTGAAGGACGGTACGTGCCTGGGGCGTGGCAGGGGGCCGCGCCACCAAGCCTTGACCCGAACCACGCAGGCCTTCAGAGTTGAATCCTCGCCCCATGTCCCGCTTTGATCCGTCTGATGCCCCACCCACGCCGCAGGAGAGAAGGGCGGTTCGCCGACCCGGCGCAGACGTCATCTACCGGGTTCGTCGGGCGAGCAGCCCGTCGCCGGCCGCGCCCGTCGTGTTCCTGCACGGGCTTGCGAGCAACATGACACGGTGGGCCGAACTCACGCGCGAGACCACGCTGGGCGAGCACCATGACCTGATTCGTGTGGATTTGCGCGGTCATGGCGAATCGATGACGCGACGCCGATTCGACCTGAGCGTCTGGAACGACGATCTGGCGCAACTGCTCACCGAGGAGCACGCCACCCGCGCCTATCTGGTCGGGCACAGCCTGGGCGCGACGCTCGCCTTGGCGTTTGCGGCCGCTCGCCCGGACCGGGTGGCCGGGCTCGTGCTGATTGACCCGGTTTTCCGGGAGGCCCTGGTGCCGGACAAGGCGCATTACGCGAGAAATGGCCCACTGTTCGCGCGCGCAGCCACGCTTATTCGCACCCTCAATCGCATCGGTCTGTACCGGCGCAGACTGAAGCCGCTCGATCTGGAACAGCTCGACCGGCAAGCGCGCGTCGCGCTCAGCGACCCCGGCCAGCTTGAAGCCTTCGTGCGCCGCTACAGCTCGGCGCGGGAAGACTTGCGCCACATTCCGCACGCCAACTACCTGCAGGACCTGGTGGAGCTGTTCCGCCCGCTACCCGCGCTGCACCGGGTGGGCGCGCCCGTGCTCGTGCTGCGATCCACCATCGCGGGCTATCAGAACGAGGCTGCTGTCGATCGACGGCTGGGCGAGTTGAGCGACTGCCACATCGAGGCCATTCACTGCCATCACTGGCCGGTCACCGAGCGTCCCCATGAGGTGAGGCGCCTGATCGAAGACTGGATCGAAAGGCGGGAAGGGCGCACGTGCCCTTGACGCCTTCGCCAGGAGCCACCGCCCGGCCCTTCAGCGATAGAACGCCTCGACCCGGCCCTTGAGCTTGATCAGCAGGGGCTTGCCGCGCCGGTCCAGCGTCTTGCCCGCTGGCACCTTGACCCAGCCCTCGCTGATGCAGTATTCCTCGACGTCGAGTCGCTCCTTGTCGTTGAAGCGGATGCCCACGTCGTGCTCGAAGACCGCGGCGACGAAGAAGGGACTGGACGGATCGATCGACAGGTGGTCGGGCAGGTCGGGGCGGGGGCTCGGCTCGGTCATGGGTTATGGCGTGATGGGGGTGGCGCCGCGGCGCACAGCAATGTCGTTCGGAGTTTTCTTGGGCAGGTCGGGCGCGCGGGTCAGATCACCCGCACCCGGATCACGTGCTCCACGGCCTGGATGGCGGCGGCCACCGCGTCATCGGGCCGGCTTTCCACGTCGATGATGTTGAAGGCCAGTTCGCCGCGGCTCTTGTTCATCATGTCCACCACGTTGACCTTGTGCTCGGCCAGCACCGACAGCACGTGGCCCAGCACGCCGGAAACGTTGTCGTTCGAGAAGCTGATGCGCGTCGTGCCCGGGGTGCGCTCCATGCGCACGGCGGGGAAGTTCACCGAGTTGGTGATGTTGCCGTTCTCCAGATAGTCCATGAGCTGGTTGGCAGCCATCACCGCGCAGTTTTCCTCGGACTCCTCGGTGCTGGCGCCGATGTGCGGCATGGCGATCACCTTGGCGTGGCCCAGCATCGCGGGCTCGGGGAAGTCGCAGACGTAGCGGCCGAGCCGGCCGGCGTCCAGGCAACGCTGCACGGCGGCTGAATCGACGATGGTCTCGCGCGCGAAGTTCAGCAGCACCGCGCCGGGCTTGATGCCGGCCAGCGCATCGGCGTTGATCAGGTGGCGCGTGGCGTCCATCGCCGGCACGTGCAGCGAGACATAGTCGGAGCGCGCCAGCAGCGCCGGCAGGTTCTCCATGCGCGTGACCTCGTTGGACAGCCTCCAGGCCGCGTCGATGGACAGGGCCGGGTCGAAGCCCACCACCTTCATGCCCATGGCCAGCGCCATCTCGGCCACCATCGAGCCGATCGCGCCCAGGCCGACGATGCCCAGCGTCTTGCCCTTGATCTCGCCGCCGGCAAAGCGCGCCTTTTCCTTTTCCAGCAGGGCGGACATCTCGGCCGCGTCGGTCAGGTGGGTGAGCGACTGCACGTAGGCCATGCCGGGCAGGATGCCGCGCGTGGCCAGCAGCATGCCGGCCATGACCAGTTCCTTGACCGCATTGGCGTTGGCGCCCGGCGTGTTGAAGACCACGATGCCCAGCTTGCTGTACTCGGCAATCGGCACGTTGTTGACGCCCGCGCCGGCACGCGCCACCGCCAGCAGCGACTCGGGCACCGGCACGCCCTGAAGCTTCTGGCTGCGCAGCAGGAAGGCATCGGGGTGGCCGATGTCGCTGCCGACTTCATAGGACTGGCGTGGAAACCGGTCCAGGCCCTTGACCGAGATCTGGTTGTAGGTTCTGACTTTGTACATGGCGGGGCTCTCGGTCTCAGGCGCTGACGGTCTGGTAGGCCCAGCTCAGCCAGGGCATCAGGGCCTGCAGATCGCTCGATTCGACCGTGGCGCCGCACCAGATGCGGATGCCGGCCGGTGCGTCCTTGTAGGCGCCGATGTCATAGGCCACGCCTTCGGCTTCCAGCAGCTTCACGACCTGCTTGACCTTCGCCTCCTCGAGCTTCAGCGTCAGGCAGACGCTGGTGTTGGAACGCGTCGCCGGGTCCTTGGCGAGGAAGGAGATCCAGTCGTTGGCGGCGACGAAGTCGGCGATCACCTTGAGGTTGGCCTCGCTGCGGGCCATGGTGGCTTTGACGCCGCCGATGCGCTCGACCCAGGCCAGCGCGTCCAGGTAGTCGGACACGCACAGCATCGACGGCGTGTTGATGGTCTCGCCCTTGAACAGGCCCTCGGTCAGCTTGCCGCCGGAGGTCATGCGGAAGATCTTGGGCAGGGGCCAGGGCGGGCTGTAGCTCTCCAGGCGCTGCACCGCGCGCGGACTCAGGATCAGCATGCCGTGCGCGCCTTCGCCGCCCAGCACCTTCTGCCACGAGTAGGTGATCACGTCGAGCTTGTCCCAAGGCAGCTCCATGGCGAACACGGCCGAGGTGGCGTCGCAGATCGTCAGGCCGGCGCGGTCCGCGGGGATCCAGTCGCCGGTGGGCACTTTCACGCCCGAGGTCGTGCCGTTCCAGGTGAAGACCACGTCGTTGTCGAAGTTGACGGTGGACAGGTCCACGATGTCGCCGTAGCCGGCTTCGCGCTTGGTCACGTTGGGCAGCTTGAGCTGCTTGACGATGTCGGTCACCCAGCCGGAGCCGAACGACTCCCAGGCCAGCACGTCCACGCCGCGCGGGCCCAGCAGCGACCACATGGCCATTTCCACCGCGCCGGTGTCGGAGGCCGGCACCACGGCCACCCGGTAACCCTCGGGCAGGCCCAGCAGGCGCGCGGTTTCTGTACAAGCCAGGCCCAGCGCCTTCTTGCCCAGCGCCGATCGGTGCGAGCGGCCCAGCACGTCAAGCTGCAGGGCGGCCACGTCGTAGCCGGGGCGCTTGGCGCAGGGGCCGGAGGAAAAATTGGGGTTCTGGGGTTTGACGGTGGGTTGCATGGGGATGGTTTCCAGGGGGAGCAGAAGGGCGGAGGGGATGGGCGGCAGCACCGGTTGGGTGGGCCGCATCCTGGCGAAAATTCATTGTAGCAACCGGCCTTTTGCTGCAATGCGGCATCAGACGGCGCCGCAGCCGCCGCGCGAAGAGGCCACCACACGGTCAAAGCCTAGGCACAATCGGGTGCTGACTCCCTTTCCCTCTCTGGTACAGACCATGCTCGGATTCCTGCCTCCCGTCGTGCGCGGCATCATTGCCTTGCTGCTGCTGGTGATCAACACGTTGTTCTGGTGCGCGCTGCTGCTGGCGCTGGCGCTGGTCAAGCTGGTGCTGCCCTTCGCGGCGGTCCGCAAGGCGATCGACCCGGTGCTCAATGCCATCGCCACCGCCTGGATCGCCTGCAACAGCGGCTGGATGCGCCTGACCCAGCGCACCGAATGGGATGTCGAGGGCGTGGCCAAGCTGCCCTACCGCGGCTGGTACCTGGTCAACTGCAACCACCAGTCCTGGGTGGACATCTTCGTGCTGCAGCACGTGATGAACCGGCAGATTCCGCTGTTGAAGTTCTTCCTCAAGCAAGAACTCATCTATGTGCCGGTGATCGGCCTGGCCTGGTGGGCGCTCGATTTCCCGTTCATGAAACGCCATTCGCGCGCCGCGCTGCGCAAGAACCCCGAGCTGCGCCAGCAGGACCGCGAGACCACGCGCAAGGCCTGCGCCAAGTTCGCCCTCGTGCCCACCAGCGTCATGAACTTTGCCGAGGGCACGCGCTTCACCCGCGCCAAGCACCAGGCCCAGTCCTCGCCCTACCGCCACCTGCTCAAGCCCAAGGCCGGCGCGCTGGCCCTGGCGCTGAATGCCATGGGCGAACAGTTCCACTCGCTGATCGACGTCACCATCGTTTATCCGGGCGGTGTGCCGACCTTCTGGCACTTCCTGTGCGGCACCACGCCGCGCGTGATCCTTCGGGCGCGGCAGTTGCCGATCCCGGCCGAGTTCTGTGTCGGTGATTACGAGGGCGATGCCGAGTTCCGCGGCATGCTGCACCGCTGGCTGGCCGACATCTGGACCGCCAAGGACGAGCAGATCGACGCCCTTCTGAAGGCGCGCCCCTGACCCGGTCTGAGCGGGAGCCTTTGGCATGACCCCAGCGGACCCCGTGGCGGCGCGCCTGATCAGCGTGAACCTGGGCCTCGCGCGCCCCTTGCTGGCCAGCGGTCGCCGGGTGCTCTCGGCCATCGGCAAGCAGCCGGTGGCGGGGCCGGTCGCGGTGGCCCGCCTCGGCCTGGCCGGCGACGAACAGGCCGACCTCAGCGTGCACGGCGGGCTGGACAAGGCGGTCTATGCCTATCCTGCCGAGCACCTGGCCTTCTGGCAGGCCAAGCGGCTGGAGCACAGTGTCAGCCTCTGGGACGAGGTGCTGCCCAGTGGCTTTGTCGGCGAGAACCTCTCGCTGCAGGGCTTGCTGGAGGCGCAGGTCTGGGTGGGCGACGAGCTGCATTTCCCCGGCTGCGTGCTGCGCGTGACGGCGCCGCGCGAGCCCTGCTACAAGTTCAACGCCGTGATGGGCTACCCCCAGGCTGCGCGCGACATGATGCTGGCCGGGTGCTGCGGGTTCTACCTGGCGGTGAAGCAGGGCGGCACGATCGAGGCCGGCCAGTACGGCACGCTGGTGCCGGGCCAGCGCGGCCTGTCGATTGCCGAAGCGTTCCATGCCCGGCGGATCAAGCATCTGCGCTGAAGGGCCCCTGCGGGCGGTCCTGTGGGGTGCCCACCTATAATTTTCCGTTGTGCCCAAGCCAACAACGCCTCGCAAACCCCGTGCCCGCGCCCGCCCACCCGGCGGCGCCGCGGCGGTTGCACCCAAAGTGCCTGCCCGAGGGGCGGCGCGCCGTCAGCCGGCGGCGCCGGGGGATGTTCGCACCGGCGGCCTGCGCCTGCTGCGCGGCGCGCGCGACCTCGCCCGCCAGGCGGCCGGCCTGCCCGAATCCACCGCCCGCGTCATCTCCGCCTTTGGCCCGCTGATCAGCAAGTTCGGCGGTGAAGCCCACATCGACGAGGCCGAGTTCAGCCGCGACGTCGACCGCATCTTCGAAGCGCTTTATGCCCACCCACTGACCGAGAAGACGCGCACCGTCACGGCCTACCTGCGGTCGCGCAATTTCCTGCCGAACGAAGGGTCCACCGAAAGCCTCATTCACTATGTGGTTCGCGAATCGGTGGCCCGCTCGCCGATTCCGGTGCCGCAGGCCATCGTCGACGAGTTCTGGACCTTCTTCCACGAGCTGATGTCCGACCCCGAGCTGCGCGGCCTGGCTGATCTGGGGCTGGACATCACCCGGCTGATCCTCAAGACCTACGAGCCGCTGCTGGTCGAGGTGATCAACGAGCTGAAAGACATTTACTACAGCAACCAGAACCGCATGGACGCGCTGTTGCGCCGCGTGCAGGTGGTGCGTGGCGACCTGAAGATCATCCGCCGCCAGATCAAGGCGCTGCGCTACATCAAGCCTTTTTTTCAGGCCGATCCCAAGGACTACCGCGCGCAGGCGCAGATCGTCGCCAAGATGGTGCGCGAGTTCGGCCCCTTCTTTATCAAGATGGCCCAAGTGGCGGCCGCCACGGCCAATTTCCTGCCCGAGGAAATCGCGCGTGAGCTGGCCGTCTTCCAGGAAGACGTGCCGCCCATGTCGGCGCAGGAGGCGCGCGCCGCACTGATCGAGAGCTTCGGGCGCCCGCCCGAGGACATCTATTTCGGCTTCGATGCCGAGCGGCCCATCAAGTCGGGCTCGATTGGCTCGGTCTACCTGGCCAAGAAGCCATTCACGGTCAATGGCGTGGAGCATCTGGTGCCGGTGATCATCAAGATCGGGCGCCACAACCTCGACCGTGAATTCCTGATGGGCAAGACCTCCATCGGCCTGATGCTGGTGTCCAGCCAGTACTGGGCGCCGCACGGCAAGCTCACGCCCTTCCTGAAAGCCATGACCGAGCAGATCGACGGCTTCGTCGAGGGCTTTCGCGGCGAGCTGCAGTTCGAGCGCGAGGCCGAGGTGCAGGCGGCCTTTTCGCGCCGCGCCCGCTCCAGCACCGTCTGGCGCGTGCCCGAGGTGTACCGGGCGACGCCGCGCGTCATCGAGATGGAATACGTGGAAGGCGCGGTGAACATTTCGCGCGCGGTGCAGCACTTCCGCCCGGCCGATCCACTGGCCTACCGGCGCGAACTGGCCCGCAAGTTCTTGTTCACCATCCTGAGCCAGCTGTTCGTCTACCAGGAGCTGCACGGCGACCTGCACCCGGGCAACGTCATGGTGGACCGCGCAGGCCGGCTGCACCTGATCGACTGGGGCAACACGGTGCAGCTGGCAGGCAAGGTCATGCCGGCGCTCGACTACCTGAAGGGCGCTCTGGTGGCCGACGTCGACCTGCTGACCGATGCGCTGATTGCCATCAGCACCGAACCCGAGGCCGCGCAGGCACGCCGCGGCGAGATCCGCGAGGCGCTGGCGCGCACGCTGCAAAAGAAGCAGATTCGCCCGCTGTCGTATACCTTTGCCTGGACGCTGTATCGCGAAGGGCCCGAGGGCTGGCTCAAGCGCGCCAATACCCTGCTGCAACTCGCGTCGAACACCCAGCAGCTCGGCCTGGTGCTGCGCGGCGAATATCTGCACCTGTCGCGCTCACTGACGGCCATGATCGCCACGCTGGGCGGCCTCTATGAGGGCGTGCCGCGTTGGCGGGCGGGTGCTGACCTGTTGATCGCGATCAATACGTTTCCGGCCCGAGCGCTGAAAGATTACCTGCGTGGGGTGCACGCCGACCGGTTGCAAGCGACGGTGCCGCGTAGTGCCCATCCGCCGGTGCGCGTGGCAACCTGAGACAAGCCTCGGGCTGCTCGCCGAAAAGACGCCTGAATCGACAAGTACCTCCGCATGCAATACAAGACATGGAGCCCGGACCGCCGGCTGCTGGCACTGCTGGCGCTGCTGCCCCTGACCGTGCTGATCCTGGGCACCCTCTACATGCTGGGAATGGACCATCTGGAGGGCAGCCCGCGCACCTTGCTGCAAGCACTGCAGTGGGCCTCGGAAACCATGACGAACACGGGTTACGGCGCCGACAACCGCTGGAACCATCCGGTGATGGCGATGTTCGTGATCATCACGCCGTTCATCGGCCAGTGCCTGGTCTTTTTGATTTTCCCGGTCCTCATGCTGCCCTATTTCGAGGACAAGTTCGAGGTTCGCCTGCCGCAGGTGCTGCCGCCGATGGACGGACGGGTGCTGTTCTACCACTACGGACCCGCCATCGAGTCGCTGGTGGTGGAGTTCGAAAACGCGAACAGCCCGTTTGTCATTCTGGAAGAGGACATGAATCAGGCGCGCAGCCTGCGTGACCGTGGCTTCAACGTGGTGCTGGGCAACCTGGCCGCAGATCCCTCCGTGCTGGCGCCCGCAGCGCAGGCGCGCGCGGTGGTGACCAACTCGAACGACCATGCCAACGCAACCTGCACGCTGCTGGCGCGCGAATATGGCTTCACCGGCCCGCTGTTTGCCTTGGCCAATGATCCCTTGTACCGGGCGCCCATGGTCCAGATCGGCGCCACCGAGGTGTTCACGCCGGCCCATGTGCTGGGCGCCGCGCTGGCGTCGCGTGCCAGCCACCGCATCAGCCCGCCCGCTGAAGGCATGCACCTGCTCGGCGCCCGGGTCGGCATGGCGGAGTTCCGGGTGCGCGCCGACAGTGCGCTGGCCGGCAAGCGGCTGGGTGACCTGCGTCTGCGCGAGCGCCATGGCGTGGCGGTGATCGGCCAATGGTTCGGCGGCCTCTTCACCACCGCCAAGGGACCGGACACCCAGGTGCAGCCCGGCGCCATCCTGGTGGTGGTGGGGGTGCATGAGGGTCTTGCCGACGTCGAGCGCATGGCCATGCCGATCCGCCGCGCTGGCCCGATCGTGCTGGCCGGCTATGGCGCGGTCGGGCAGAAGGTCGTCGAAATGCTGCTCGACGCCGGGGAGGCCTGCACCGTGATCGACCGCCTGGCCGGGCCTGGGGTGGATGTGGTCGGCAGCGTGCTGGAGCGCGCCAGTCTGGACAAAGCCCGCGTGCGCGAGGCCAGCGCGGTGGTGCTGGCGCTCAGCGACGACAGTGAATCGGTCTTTGCGACGGCCGTGGTGCGCGACTACGCGCCCGGCGTGCCCCTGATCGTGCGCGTGCTGCGCACGCCCAACACCGAGCGCCTGTACCGCTCGGGCGCGGACTTTGCGATTTCGGTCGGGCAGGTGGCGGGGCAGATCCTGGCCTACCACCTGCTGGGCGAGCAGACGACGCACGTCGAAAACCGGGTGAAGTTCATCCGCGTGAACGCGGGTGCGCTGGTGGGTGAACACCCCTGGCACTGCGAGGCGCTGGAGCGCACCGGCTCCAAGGTGGTGGCCGTGGAGCGCGGCGGCGGCGTGCTGGTGGAGTTTGGCGAAGGCTTTGAGGTGCGAGCGGACGACACCTTGTTTGTCTGCGGCTCGCTCAACAGCCTGGAGCGCTACCAGAAGGCCTTCATGACCGCCAGCGCCTGAGAAGGGCGCGTCGGCGGCACCGGCAAAACGGTTCAGGTGCTTCTATAAAGATAGCTGATTGTGACCATTCCGCGCTGGGGAATGGCCAGAATCATCCCAATAATCGGTCACGGCAGCGCCACGCCCCCCCGGGTGATCACTTTCTGGTGCGAGTAGTCGGCCCGTGACGGCCGCGCCAGCGGGCCGGTGGCCGTGAGGTAGTCCACAACGGTCTGGGTGTAGAGCAGGTAGGTGTTCACATACCGGCCGGCGGCATAGACCGGGCCCAGTGTGGCGTAGCCGTCGCGCCCGGCCGCGACGAAGTCGTTGGTCACCATCACGTAGGTCTTTGCCGGGCCCAGCGTGGTCCAGGCGCCGGTGGTCTTGCTGCGCACCTGCACGTTGCTGAAACGCCGGCCCTTGGGCTGGCTCATGTCGAGATCCCAGCGCAAGCCCGCTGCGTAGGGGTGCGAGCCGTTGGACTGCCCGAGGTCCAGGTGGTTGGCCACGCCGTCTTCCAGCGCGGCCAGCACCTCGGCGCCGGTCAGGTCCAGCTCGACCAGCACGTTGGTGTAGGGCAGCACGGTGAAGGCGGTGTTCATGCTCAGCGTGCCGGCCGGCACCGGCACCCGCACGCCTCCGGCGTTCTGCAGCGCGAAGTCCGCGCGCCGGCTACCCCGCAGAAAGGCCTCGGCCACCACCTGCGCCACGTCGCTGCCGCGCGCCAGGCTGCTGGCGGCCTCGCACCCGGCGCCGGCGCGCGGGTCGGCCCGCTCGCCGGGCACGCGCACCAGGCACAGGGGCTCGCTGGCGGTGCCGATGGTGCGGGCCTTCTCGGTGGCCACCTGGCTGGCAAAGCCGGCCAGCGTTTGCGCGGCGGCTGGATCGGGCGCAAGCACCCGCACCGCGGGGTTGGCCGCCAGCCGGGCCTGCAACGCCGCGGCCTCGGCCGCGGGCAGCGGCTGCCAGGCGCCCGCGGCGTCCTTGCGTTTGAACGGCTCGCCGATCACCAGCGAGGCCTGCCCGCTGCACTGGCTGACGCGGCCCTGGGCGTCGAACCGGACGTTCATCAGGCCGAAGGCCTTGCCGTACTCCCAGGCCTGGCCGATGCAGACCCGCTCGCCGGCGGCGTTGCGCGCCACGGTGGGGTAGCGCCCGCCGCTGGGCAGGCCCAGCGCCTTGAAGTCACCCAGCAGGGTGTGCGAGTCGCCGCCGATGATGACGTCCACCCCGGTCAGTTGCGCGGCCAGGGCGAGGTCGGCGTCATAACCGTGGTGCGTCATCAGCACGATGTGGCGCACGCCCTGCGCGGTGAGGGCGTCAATGGCCGCCTGCGCCGAGCGGGTTTCATCGAAGAACTGGGTGCTGGCCAGGGGGCGCGAGGAGGCCCGCGTCTTGCCGGCAATGGTGATGCCCACGAGGCCCACGCGCACGCCGCCGATGTCTTTCACGATGGACGGCTGCAGGTAGGGCCTGCCGCCGGCCGGCGCCAGCGGGGTGCCAGGCTGGGGCACGATGTTGGCCGACAGCGTGGGGGTCTGGCAGGGGCCCTGCGCCAGCTCGTCCAGAAAGGCCTTCAACGTGGCATCGCCATCGTCGAACTCGTGGTTGCCGGGGATGAAGGCGTCGAAGCAGATGGTGTTCATCATCCGCGCGTCGGCCTTGCCCTTGAAGAAGGTGTAGTACAGCGAGCCGGTCATCGCGTCGCCGGCGTGCAGCTTGAGCAGGTTGGGCGTGCCCGCGACCGACTTGAACAGTGAAGTCTGGCGCGCAAAGCCGCCGAGTTCCACCTGCGTCGGAACGCCGTCGAGCACCAGCTCGGTGGCGGCGAAGGCGTCGAGCTGGGAATGGTGGTCGTTGATGTGGGCGATGGTGAGCTCGAACGCGGCGGGCGCGTTGGACGGTGCCTGGACGGGGCCAGCCCCTTCGGTCGCGCAACCCCCGAGAAACAGCGCGCCAAGCACCAGCGCGGCCATGGTGGTCAGGCGTTGAATCGTCGGGAAGGCAAGCGTGCTTTGTTTCATGGCAGAGGGTGAACTGGGCGCAGGACCGCCATTGTCCACGCTGGCGCGGCCGTGTGAATCGCCCAGCCGGAGGACACGGCGCCGGCCTCTCAGGCCCGCAGAGATACCGCCGCCGCATGTCCGCGTGTGAAGGCTTCCTCGAACACCGAATAGCCCGACCAGTCGCTGTGGGCGAAATGCAGGCGGCCTTCGGAAGGCGTCAGGCGCTCATATTCTTGCAGCTGCTCGTGTCCGGCGGACGCTGGGGAAAGCCGGTTTCGAACCTGAAAATGGCCGTTCCGGAGCGTTCCAGGCACCGGAACCGCCATGGCGTGGCCGTAGCGGGTGATGTCCATGCGCCGGAGCTTCTCACGCAGGTCGGGATGCGGCACGGACAGCTCGGCCACGATGGTGTCGCGCCAGTGGCTCCACGGCTGCTGCAGCAACCGAAGGCGGTTGTCGGGCGCGTCGCCCAGAGCCAGGTAGTACGTCAGCACGGTGGCGCCGGGCACGCGCTGCAGGTTCTGGTGCATCGCGTCCACGTAGCCCAGGCTGGCGCTGCCGTACAGCACGTTGTCCCAGCTCGGTGGGGCGCCGGGGCGGTCGTGCAGCGCACGCTCGATGTGCAGGTTGGCCACCAGCCAGGGCGAATAGCGGGTGCGCGCCGCCGCCTCGCGCAGGAAGTCCGGCGGGTTCACCACCACGCGCGCTGCCACGAACACCGGCAGCGCGACGATGCAATTGATGGCCTGCCATCGCTCGACGGTATCAGTCGCGGCGTCCCAGGCGTCCACGGTGACGCCCTGCCTGCCGGCCTCGATGCGCTGCACCACGCGGCCGGCGCGCAGGCGCCCGCCGGCCCCTTCGACCAGCGGCGCCGCCATCCTGCGCGTGAGCCAGGCATTGCCTTCGGGCCAGGTCAGCACGCCTTCGCGCTCGCCCGCGTCGTCACCCGGCGCATGGAAGCCGTGGCGGCTGGCGAAGTAGTGGATGCCGGCCCAGGCCGAGACGCTGGCCAGGCCCGCGCCGTAGTCGTCGCGGCAGGAGTAGTCCAGGTACCAGCGCAGGTGGGGGTCGTTCAGGCCCTCGCGGTCCAGCCAGGCCTGGAAGGGGATGGCGTTCAGCGCCAGGTGCGCGGCGGAGGCCGGTGCCCTGAAGGCCGGCATCGCATACGGCGTGGCCAGCTGGGCGGCGCGAACCCGTTCGGCAAAGCGTCGGTATTGGCCCAGCGTGGCGGCGCCCACACCCTGCACCGGCAGCAGGCCCTCCTGCCATTCCCCGTTGAAGAACAGCCGCTCCTGCGGGCTGTGGCACAGGTGGCGCTCGTCGTATTGCCAGCGCCCGGCCAGACGCCGGCGCAAGCCGAACTCTTCCAGCAGATCCTGCACCTCGTGGGCTTCGTCGCCGGGCACGGGCAGGTAGTGCGCGCCCAGCGGGCAGGCGATGCCGTTGACTTGCCCGCCACGGCTGTTGCCGCCGGCGCTGTCTTCGAGCTCCAGCACCACGAAATCGTCGATGCCGCGCTGGCGCAGCGCCCGCGCCGCGGCCAGGCCGGCCACGCCGCCGCCGGCGATCAGCGTATGGACGCGGCGGGTGGCAGCGGGCGAACCTGTCGGCAGGCCCTCGCCGGGGGACGCCTGAGCGGCCCCCGGCGCGCCCGCTGAAGCGGGGCGCAGCCGATGGCCGCGCTCAAACCCGACACCGGTGAAGCCGCCGTCAATCTCGCGCGACGCCGGTTTGCAGCCCGCCAGGGCCAGCGAGCCGGTGGCCAGGAACTGCCGGCGTTTCATGGCATCGGGTTGCGGCCGCGGCCGGCAGACCCGGCCTGTCGCGGAGCCGGCGGCCAGACGCGCACGGGTGTCGGTTCATGGAAGGCCGCAGCCGACATCAATGCGTCACCCGACCCCATTCGGCCTCATAGCTGTGCACCAGCACCTGGTTCGATAGCCGGTTCACCTCGGCCGGCACCCGCGCCATGTCCTGCGGAAAGTCGAACAGCAGCGGCAGGCTTTGCAGGTTCATGAAGCGCAGGTCCTCGGGCAAGGCCGTGGGCAGCCGGTACGGCCGGCGACTGGCGATCACGAAGCCCCATTCGCCGAAGCTGGGCACGTGCGTGTGGTAGGGCGTGGCCCGCAGGCCGACCGACTCGATGGTCTGCACCACGGTCCAGAAGCTCTGGCGCGCCACCAGCGGCGAGGTGGTCTGAATCACCGCATAGCCGCTGGCCGACAGCCGTTGGTCGAGCAGGGCGTAGAAGGAGTTGGTGTAAAGCTTGCCGATGTTGAAGTTGGTCGGGTCGGGAAAATCGACCACGATCACGTCAAAACTGTCCCGGGTTTCTTCCAGCCACTTGAAGGCGTCGGTGTTGATGACCTTGACCTTCGGTGACGACAGCGCATGGCCGTTGAGCCCGGCCAGCGTGGGGTTCTGCGTGAACAGCGTGGTCATGGCCGGGTCCAGCTCGACCAGGGTGATGCTTTGCACGCCGGGGTACTTGAGGATTTCACGCACCGCCATGCCGTCGCCGCCCCCCAGCACCGCCACCTTGCGCGGGGCGCCACCCCCCGAAGTGAACGACGCCATCGCGGGGTGCACCAGCGCCTCGTGGTAGCGGTATTCATCGCGCTCGGCGAACTGCAGGTTGCCGTTGAGGAACAGCCGGTGCCCGGCGCGGCCCTCGCCGGGCGCGTTCGTCACCACGATGCGCTGGTAGGGCGAGGCTGCGGTGAAGACGATGCGGTCGTTGTAGAACTTGTCCTCGGTCAGGGTGGTGAGGGTGCCGGCGGCGGCAAAGCCCCCCAGCAGCACGGCCAGCGTCAGGCCGCAGGCCAGCGCATGCGCGCCGAAGTGGCGCAGTTCGTGTCGGAACAGCCACAGCGCCCACAGCGCCACCGTGGCGTTCATCAGCCCGAACAGCAATCCGGTGCGGATCATCCCGAGATGGGGTACCAGCACCAGCGGGAACGCCACCGATACGGCCAGCGCGCCCAGGTAGTCGAAGGTCAGCACCTGCGACACCAGGTCCTTCAGTGCCACGTTGCGTTTGAGGATGCGCATGACCAGCGGAATCTCCAGCCCCACCAGCATCCCGACCAGGAACACCAGCGCGTACAGCAGGAAACGGAACGCGCCCGGCGTGTAGGCGTTGGCCAGAAACAGCATAGCCGGCAGCGCCCCCCCGGCCAGCGCCACCAGCAACTCGATGCGCAGGAAATGCGCCGGCAGTTGCCGCTCGAAAAAGCGCGACAGCCAGGAGCCCACGCCCATGGCGAACAGGTAGGCCCCGATGATGGTGGAGAACTGCAGCACCGAATCGCCCAGCACGTAGCTGGCGATCGCGCCCGCGGCCAGCTCGTACAGCAAGCCGCAGGCGGCAATGATGAACACGCTGGCCAGCAGCGCGATCTCGACCGGGCGTGGCGGGGAATTGGGCAAGGCGGCTGATACGGGCGCAGCGCTCATGCCAGCGCCCTGTCCAGTTGCGCGGCGGTGGTCAGGCCATCGCGGGTTTGCGTCAGCCAGGCAAAAACGGCACGTCCGTTGCTGGTCTGGCCCCACCGCTCGCCGACCAGGCGTTTTTCGATTTCGTAGGGGTCGTTCAGTAAGTGCGCGCCCTTGAATTCCAGCACGGCCACCCGGCCATCCATCAACTCGGCGACGAAGTCCGGGAAGAAGCGGCCCTTTGACGTAGGTAGCGCAAAGCCACATGGTGCCGTGTCCAGATTGCGCACCCAGTGCCGCACTTTGGGGTGGCGGTCGATCAATTGGGCGCAGGCGAACTCCTGCCCGTCTTCCTTCAGGTCGGCCAGCACCGGGAAGTAGTGCTTGGGGAACTGGTAGCGCCCGCTGTAGCGCGAAGCCACGGGCGCCGGATAGCGACCGGCCTCAAACAAGTGCGGATGCTGCCAGTCGGGCTCGACCAGCCAGCCCTGGGCGTTGTCCGCCTGCAGCACGAGCTGGTGAAAGCTTTGCCGCGCGGCCTGATCGCGCAGCTCGGCCACCCGGTTTTCGATATCCTGCGCCAGCTTGAACCGCGCCTGGGCCAGCACCACCAGCGGCACGCCGCGCTCGTGCAGCAAGTAATTCACCACGGCCGTCAGATAGGCCCGCCGCTCGGTCTGCGTCAGGTCGGGCAGTTTCTGGAAGAGCGACTGGTCCAGCCAGCGCACCAGGTCGTCGGGTGTGATGGTGCTGGCGCCATAGTCCATGGCGATCTGGCTTGCATCGGCCGGGCGCAGCCTGACATGCGCGTCCTTCAGGTAAATCTCGAAAGTGTTGGACTGCGCGACCACCTGGAAGCCCGGCAACTGAATGGCCTGCGGTGTCATCAGGTCCAGCTCCACGGTCTCCAGCACAGCCTCACGCTCCAGCGGCCACAGCGGCGCCTGCGCCTGCGTGCGGTAGCCCAGCGTCGGCACCGGCGCGAAGGGCTCGCCACGCGAGGCGGGGGCTTGCTGCGCGGCCACCAGCGCGTTGTGTTCCGCTACTTTTTCACGCACCTGCTCCAGCTTTTTGGCACCGCGCACCTGGACCAGCATCAGGCCCTCAAGTTCCGCGCTGATGTGCCCGGTCACCACCACCTGCGGGGCGCCACCCACTTCCACCACGCTCACACCCGCAGCGCCCTGCAGCTCGGGTGTCGGCGAGATTGCTATGAAAGTGGTAGCTATCTCTGACCATTCCACGCTGGGATGTGGCAGATTTTCTTCAAAAAGTGGCAGATTGCCGGCTGGCGCGATCATCGAAGCCACATCCAGCGCCTCGAAGCCCATGTGGTTGATCAGCCGGTCGGCCAGCGCGCGCGCCGCGCTGGAAAACTGCGCCTCGCAGACATGGGCATATGCGCGATTGAGCGCTTCGCGTCCGCGCCGCGTGGCGTAGGGCATGCGCAGCACGCGGCCCAGCAGCTGCTCCACTGCCGTGGCGCTGGAGAGCTTTTGCAGCGAACACAGCACGTAGGCAAACGGGCAGTCCCAGCCCTCGCGCAGCGCCTGCACGGTGATGACGAAGCGCACCGGGCTATCGCGGCGGCTCAGGTCGAGCCCGTCCAGACCGCGCACTTCACCCGTGGCCACCACGATCTGTTCTGGCGCAATGTGCAGTTCGTCGATCAGATGGCGGCGCAGCGCCTCGGGCGGCATCTCGTCATCCGCGTTTTGCGCCTGGAACAGCACGATGGGGCGCACGTAGCCCTTGTCGCCATAGCCTCCCTCGGCCTCGTCCTTCAGCGCCTCGGCTTCCAGTGCGCGTTGGGTTTGCACCGCTGCAAAGACGGCCTGCGGCCAGCCTTGCGGATGCTCGGCCAGGGCAATTGGCAGCTTGATCATGCTTTCCGCAGCCAGCTCCTGCGCGCTGACGTGGTACAGCACGTTGGTCCTGGCGGGAATCGGGGTGGCCGTCAGCTCCAGAATGAACGACGGGTTCAGCCTCTTCAGCGCGGTGAAGCTCTTGTCGGTCTTGGTGTTGTGCGCCTCGTCCACGATCATGATCGGCTCGTGCAGCGCCAGCCAGTTCGCCAGACTCCAGCGCGGCTGGCCGACAAAACCCTTGAGCACGCCTTTACCGTCCTGCGCCGCCTCTTCAGCCGCCACCACCGCGTCGGGCAGGGGCTGCAGCACCGCCAGGCGTTGTGCGTCCGTGCCCCGGAAGTGCGGCTCGAACGCCTCCGAGAAGCTGTAGACGTTGCGCTGCCCGGTTTCCTCGATGCGGAAACTCTGGATCGTCGCCACCACGACCACCGCCTGGCGCCCCCAGTCCGGCGGCGCGATCTGCGCCACGTCTTCCAGCGCGCAGACCTTCACGCCAGGGCCGTAATGGGCTTCCAGCGCTGCGCGGTACGGGTGGCCCGCCGTCTGCAGCGCCTTGAGCGTCTGGCTGCGGATGGTGTCGCTGGGCACCAGCCACACCGCCACCGGCGCGTCCGTGGCCCGCCATGCGCGCGCCAGCAGCGGCACCGCGTGCGCCGCCAACACCGTCTTGCCCCCGCCCGTGGGGATGCGCAGGCACACGCAGGGCACCGCGCCAAACGGGTCCGGGTTGTAGGGCCGCCCCGCCTGCTCGCCAAACGCCAGCGCCGGCCCCTTCATCTGCGCCGCGCGGGCAAACGCCCCCAGCGCATTCAGTGCGGCCTGCTGGTAGGACTTGAGGGTGATCTGGGGCATGGGGAGCGGGGCTAATTGGCGCAAGCATTGGTTGAGTTGAAACGACTACGCCAATGCAAACTGTTGATTTAAATTAAGTTTTTCTTCCTGATTGGCGGATTCATCCTGCTTCTTCAGCGCTCATTGGCGCGGCCAGCGTCCGTATCGCTCGCCAGCTTGGGTTGGCGGTGTCTTCAATTTCAGTGTTGCCATTCTTTCCTCATTTTTTCTTCATTGCGCCTTGACGTGATGCGGGTTGGGCGGGGATGCCAGATCGGTAAACACAATTTACAATCGCCCCGTGGGAACAAAATTCGGCTCCATGCCGTGTGAGAGCTGGAACCACGGGGCAACCCAGTCAGGCGATCCTATATTCCCACCTCGTTTTTCAAAGCCGCTCCCGTGAGCGGCTTTGTTTTTGAGTAATACACCCCGTAAGGCGCCTTGTCGGTTTCGTCCACCGCGTGGATGAGACTGACCTTGCCCCACATCATGTCCAGAAAGCGGCTCTCCTGACGGGTGTAATGCCGCTGCAAGGCCCACAGAAGGTAGTCCACCGCTTGCAGACAGGCCTGCTGCGCCGACCGAGCCGGCGTGACCTGGATGGCGGTGGCGACCTGTTTGTCCCATTGCCGGGCGAACCGCTCGCGGGCCAGTTCCAGCGCCGAGGCGAAAGCCCTGGTCCGATCCGAACTGCCCCGAACGGCATAGCAGACGTGGCAGCTTTCATATTGGTGCAGGCGATTCTTGAACAGCCGCGCGACGGTGTTGTCGTACAACTCGTTGGGGTGGTAGCGGTAGTTTCCGCCGCGCGCATTGCGTTCGCGCACGTAGGCCAGCACCGCCTGCATGTCGCGCACCACCGCGTAGAACTTCACCGGGTGGCGCAGCAACAGCTTGAACACCTCCCGGCGGACCTCGGGCAAATCGTCCTTGGCGTGAAACGCCACCGCCGTCTTGCCGCGCCCCGGCTGGAACGAGGGCACATCCCTGAAATATGGGTCCGCGGCGAGCTCTGCGCGCAGTTGCTCCAGTTCCACCGCCAGCGTCGTCGGATCTTCCACTTGCAGCAAACCCATGATGAAGTGGCCCATCGCGCCACCGGGCTGACCCACCATGACCTGCCCCTTGGCGTTGAACAGCACGCCATCGCCGGATTCATCGACAAAGTAAAACGCGGTGTTCGTGGGGCTGAGCCCTGACGGCGGCAGCGCATTTGTGTTGGGCGTTGTCATGGCCTCACCTCGCCTTCACGTCATACGGAATATGCCGGAACGTCACGTGGGCCAGTGCCAGCCGGGCCGGGCCCAGGCGGCAGGCTTCGCCGTAGACGACCAGCGGCGCCTCGGGCGCCGGTGTGGTGGCGTGCTGGGCCAGTAGCGCGTCGAGCACGGCGACGGTCAGCACGTTGCCGCCAGCGGGGCGGCGGTCGCCCAGGATGCCGTTGAACAGCAGGTAGACCGCCTTGACGGGGCGCGGAGCCTGGGGAGTTGCCCCCGCGACCAGGGTGGCGTCCGGCGCGGGCTCTGGCGGGGCGGAAAACAGGTCCGGGGGTGAATTTTCAGGTGAAATCGGCTCCTTCCCAGCGTCGGATGGCCACGGGGCGCTATCAATGTCGTAGTGGGTTCCGAGCCATGGGGTGCCGGCAGCGCCCTGGCCGGGGGTGCGGGCGGTGCCGGTTTCCTGCTGCCAGATGAAGGCGGCCAGCGTGGCGAAGCGCACCTCGGGGTGGATGGCGCCGTCGGCGCCGAAGATCGGCGCGCCCAGGCGCAGGAAGCGAAAACCGCCGCCGCCTTGCCAGTTCACCGCCGCGCTGATGCCGCCCGGCTCGCCGGCGATCACCTTCTCCAGCCGGGGCAGGCAGTGCGTGGCGGCGTGTTCGCCCATCTCGATGCCGATCCAGCGCCGGCCCATCTTGTGCGCGACAGCGGCCGTGGTGCCGGAGCCGAGGAAGCTGTCGAGGACGAGGTCGTCGGGTTGGGTCGCGAGTTGAAGCACGCGCTGAATCAGCTTCTCAGGCTTGGGCGTTTGAAAGAGATCAGGCGTGCCTTCCAGCAACGACTTGAGGCCAATGCTGGCCTCTTTGTTGCTGCCGGACTCCATGTGCTCCCACCAAGTATTCGGAGTTAGGCCACCCGTCATTTCTTCGAGAAACTTTTTGAGCATCGGCCGCCCCGTTCCGCTCAATCCAAAAGTGATTCGCCCATCTGCTAGCCATGCCTCGTATTGGGCTTGGTTGCATCGCCAATAGCGATTGGTTGGCGGCAAAAAGGTCGCCCCGGTTGGGCCAACGATTGGGAACTGGCCGGCGGAGTAAAACTTACCCGCCGAAAGGTTCTCTGCTTTCCATGGTCCTCTGGGGTCAGCGTCAGGATTTTTAAAAGTAGCGATCTGGTCTTCGGTGCGTTGCAGCTTGCCAATGGACAAGGCCGTTTCGTTCCGCGCGTACAAAAACAGGTGATCGTGGGTATCCGAGATGTGTTTGGCGGTTTGATTTGAGGTGTATGCCTTTTGCCAAACCACATTCGTCACAAAGTTCCCCCGCCCGAACACCTCGTCCATCAACACCTTGAGGTAGTGCCCCTCGTTGTCGTCAATCGTCACCCAGATCGAGCCGTCCTCGCGCAGCAGCTCGCGCAATAACTGCAGGCGCGGCAGCATCATGCTGAGCCACTGGCTGTGTTCCAGGTTGTCGTCGTAGTGCTCGAAGGCGCTTTTCGTGTTGTACGGCGGGTCGATGAAGATGCATTTCACCTGGCCCCGGTAGAACGGCAGCAAGGCTTTCAGCGCTTCGAGGTTGTCGCCCTGGATCAGCAGGTTGTCCGCGCCGGTGCCGTGGCTGGAGACGGGCTCCAGCAGGCGGTAGGGCACGCGGGCCGCGATGGTGAAGGCGTCGGCGCGGTTGAGCCAGTCGAGGGTGGGCATGGAGTTGGGCGTGTCTGTCAGGGCGTCTGGGCGGCAAAGGTGGCTTCCACGGTTTCACGGTGGAAAAGCGCCATGTAGGGCTGGTAGCGATACAGGCGGTTGCGCTCGAAGCCGGTGATTTCCTGCAGCCAGCCTCTGCCTTCCAGGTCGCGTGCCAGTTTGACGGCGGTGGGGTGGGTGCAACCCACAATTTCAGCGATGCGGTTGGGCGACACCAGCGGTTGCTGGAACAGGCTGTCGAGCAGCTTGAGGGCCTTGGGGCTTTTCATCACGGCGCTGCGATGCGCTTCGCGCAGGTTCACGATGTCGGTGGCGGTGCGGGTCGCGGCGCGGGCGGTCTGGCTCACGCCGCGCAAAAAGAACTTGAGCCATTGCTCCCAATGACCGTAGTTGCGGATGGCGGTAAGGCGGTCGTAGTACTCGATCCGGTGGGCCTTGAGGAACACCGACAGGTACAGCAGCGGGCGCGACAAGGCCTGTTCCTCGCACAGGATCAGCGTGATCAGCAGGCGCCCGACGCGGCCATTGCCATCGAGAAACGGGTGGATGGTTTCGAACTGGGCATGGGCCAGACCGCATCGAACCAGCAGTGGCGTGTTGGTTTTTCCTTCGTGCAGGAATTTTTCGAGCGCGCCCAGGGCGTTCATCAATTCGTGGGGCGGTGGCGGCACGAAAGACGCGTTGGTCAGTGTGCTGCCTGCCGGGCCAATCCAGTTCTGGGAGGTGCGGAATTCGCCAGGTGTTTTTTCCCCACCCCGCACGTTGTGCATCAGCTCGCCATGAATTTCGCGCACCAGTCGCAGGCTCAAGGGCAGCTCATTCAGGCGACGCAGCCCGTGGTTCATGGCGCGAACGTAGTTGATGACCTCTTCCACGTCTTTCGGAGTGTCATTGCTGGTGCCCTGCGCCTCGAAGGCCAGCACGTCTTCCAGCGTGCTTTGCGTGCCTTCTATCTGGGATGACAGCACGGCCTCGTGGCGCACGTAAATGGCTACGAAGAGATCAGGATTGGGCAGAAGGGCTGCAATGGCGTCCAGCCGGGCGATGTCCCGGTCAGCTTGCGACAGCAGTGTGCGCAATTCGCCATCGAATTCAATGTCCGGCTGGGGTGGCAGGGCTTCAGGAATGAAAGCCTTGTACCCGGTGGTTTGCTGAACGTAGCGGCCTGCGCGCTGAGGTGATCCTGTCATGGCGATTTGTATTTGTATAAGACGTCCGCAATCATAGTCTTATAAAAATTTATAGAGAAACTATTTCATAAAACGTGAGAAAAAATGGCTTGCGTAAACATTCAAGTGGTTTGCAGGCGCATCAAACGAATTCTGTCCGCCGCGCCCGTTTTCGGGGCAGTGGCGCTGCCATGGCGCTCTGGCCGACGAGCGATCCGGGGCCTGGGACCGTCTCGAACAGGGTCGGCGGTCGGCAAGGCTGTCGGGCGGCGGCGGCGAGCGCGCCCGGGCGGGTGGGGCTGTTCAGGTCGGCGTGGCACCACAGGGTTCCGCCAAGGTCCCGTCCGGCACCGGCCCATAAAGCGAGGAAGCCTTGTGGTTCGCGCGTCTCACCCGTGGATCGCGGCCGCAACGATGAGCGAGATGCCCAGGCACATCGCCGCCACGACGAGCGCCAGCGCCCGGTTCTGCTTGACGACGATCTCTTCCCACAGGTTGTAGGGCGTGATCTTGTCGATGACGACAAAGCACAACCAGAAGATGATCACGCCAATCAGCGCGTACACGATGGAGCCGATGAAGGCCGCCGGTTTCAGCCACTCAATTCCCATGATGACCTCCAGTAAAAACGTTCATTTGTGTCCCCCGCCGCTGGAGCTGCCACCCCAGGATCCGCCGGAACTTCGTGCCGTGGTGGAGGAGCAGTTCTCCACGCGCGGGTCGCAGCGGCTGCAGCGGCTGAGCAGCGACAGCACGATCAGGATCACGATCAGAATCACGATGATGGGGATGATGCCGATGCTGCGCGCCGCCGTGAAGGGCGCGGCGTCGCTGCGCTTGAGCAGGTCCTTTTGGTCTTCGAGCCTGAAGGCCTTGGCCACCGTGTCGCTGTCGATCTTCGCGCCGGCGGACCAGGTGATCTCGTTGCGTGACTGCTCCATCGAGAGCAGCTGCTTGCCGGAGGCGAAATCGCGGTTGTCGGTCTTCTGGCCGCGCTGCACCTGCCAGTAGAACTCGCCGGCGACATAGGTGGTCTCGGCCTTGTAGGCGTACTGCTGTTTGAAGGTGGTGCCCTGATAACTTGCGCTTTGCCCGTTGCTGGCCAGCGCCGGCGCGCCGGTCACCGGCTTGACCAGGCTCCAGCCATCGGTGGCGTCCACCAGGAAACTGAAGCCGCGCCTGGCGTTGTAGAGCAGGTACTCCTCCCAGCCGAACTGCTCGTCGTCGCCGGGCTCCTGGCCCATGCGGTGCTGGAAGCCCACCACCTGCCAGGCCAGGCCTTCGAGCTGGCCCACGGTGCCCAGCGGGATCAGCGGGCGGACCGGCTCGTCCTGCTCCGCGTGGCGCAATTCACCGCCGATGCCCGCACTCAGGTCGATCAGGCTGTTGCAGGACTTGCAGGTGATGCTCTTGCTTTGAGCCAGGGCCACCTCGACGGTGGCGCCGCAGTTCGGGCAGTTGAACTGCCGGCCTTTCTCGTCCTTGGCTGACCCGTCCTTCAGGCCGGTCATCTGCAGTTCGTCCAACGTGACCGGGCGGCCCAGCGACAGGGCCGGCGATTCGCCGGCCAGCGTCGGACCATAGTCGATGCTGAGCACCTGTGCTGCGCCCTGGCCGCGCAGCTCCACCATGGCGAAGGACTGGCCCAGCGGTGGCAGGCGGGGCAGTTCGCCCTGGGCAGCTATCAGCGCGACCTGCTCGTTGCTTGCGACGCTGTACTTCTGCCCGTTGATGGCGGTGGTGGCGCCCACGCGGAACTGGTCCGCAGCCGGGATGTCACGCCCGGTCGCCACCGCGCGCGAGAACACGTAGGCGCCGTTGTCCTCGCTCAAGGCGCCGGTGCTGCCGTCGTTCAGCAGGGCCTGCCACTCGGTCCAGGTGCCTTCGCGGTACTTGTATTGGAGGCGCCCGACGAGGGTGAAGCCCTGGCCGTCGACGGTGCCGCTGGCCATGAGCTGCAGCAGGCTGTGGTCGTCGAACAGTTCGGCCATCTTGCCGATGCGCGACAGCACCTCGCCCTGGCGCACGACCGTGCTCTGGCAGTAGCCGCAGACCGCGGTGGTCGATTGCGCGCTTCTGAACTCCACCGGCGCGCCGCACCCGGGGCAGGGCGCGCGGTAGTGGCGCTGGGTTGGGCCGGCGGATTCAGCCATGAGGGGAAAGGCGGCGCCTGTGCGGCGGAAGACAGACCGGTTTCAAAAGAAATCGGCCGTTTCCCAGCGTCAAAAGGTCATTTTTTGCTATTGAATCAGGAATGAAGTCTGGCGTCTCAGACCAGCTTCTTGAGCAGCTCGGCCTTCTTGGCGTCGAATTCGTCCTGCGTAAGGATGCCCTTGGCCTTGAGTTCACCGAGTTTTTCCAGCGTGGCCATCACATCTTCAGGTTTGACGCCGGCCTCCTGGGCCGCAGCAGCGGTCGCCGCAGCCGCGCCCGCGGTGTTGCCCTGCAGTCCGGCGGCCAGGTTCTGCGCCAGCACCTGGCCCAGCGCCACGCCGGCGCCCAGTCCCATGGCGTCGCCGGCAATGCCGCTGCCACCACCACCGCCGCCTTCGGCAAACTTCGGAATCGCCTGTGCGGTCTGGTACTGCATGAACTTGCCCATGTCGTTGCCGACCATGCCCATGCCGATCTTCTGGTCGAGGATCTTTTGCAGCTCTTCGGGCAGCGAGACGTTCTGCACCGTCATGCCTTCGAGCTTCAGCCCGATCTTGCCGAACTCCGGGGCCAGTTGCGTGGACAGCGCCTCGGCGAACTTGAGCTGGTTGGCCGCCAGGTCCAGGAACGGGATGCCGCTGGCGGCGATGGCATTGCTGATGTTCTGCAGCACCAGGCCGCGCAGCTGGCCGTCGAGGTCCTGCACCGTGTAGGTGTCGCGGGTGCCCGAGATCTCGGTGTGGAACAGTTTCGGGTCGGCGATGCGAAAGGCGAAGTTGCCGAAGGCGCGCAGGCGCACGGCGCCGAAGTCGGCATCGCGCACGGTGATCGGCTGCGGCGTGCCCCACTTCTGGTCGATCTGCTGGCGCGTGCTGAAGAAATAGACGTCGCTCTTGAACGGGGACTCGAACAGCTTGTCCCAGTTCTTGAGGTAGGTGAGGACGGGCAAGGTCTGGGTGGTGAGCTTGTAGGTGCCGGGGCCGAACACGTCGGCCACCTTGCCCTCGTTGACGAACACCGCCATCTGCGACTCGCGCACGGTGAGCGAGCCCCCGTTCTGGATTTCCATGTCCGCCATCGGGAACCGCCAGGCCAGCGTGCCGTCGCCGGTCTCGGTCCACTGGATGATGTCTATGAACTGTTTCTTGATGAAGTCCATCAGGGCCATGGTCGTTGCCTCCGGGATGAAAGGAGCGGAAATCATACCCCTGCGGGCAGACGCTTCGCTACCGCAGCGCATGGGGGGGCTCAGGCGCCTTCGGGCACCGGATATCACGGGGTTGGCTGGGTCTTGACTGCCGAGGCGGCGGCTGCCATGGGAGGCGTTGCCGTGGAAGCGCTCGCGGGCGCTGATGCGGCCGAGGCTGGCGGGCGCGGCGCGCCGGGCGGTGGTCCGGCCTGGCCCTTCTGCACCGCGGCCATGTCTTCTGGTGTCGGAGACTGCCCCAGCAGCCAGTAGTCGAAGACGCGGCGGGCAATGGGTGCGGCCATCGCGCCACCGAAACCGGCGTTTTCCACCACCATGGCCAGCGCGATCTTCGGCTTGTCTGCCGGCGCAAACGCCATGTACAGGGCGTGGTCACGCAGGCGTTCGGCCATGCGCGCTGCGTTGTATTTCTCGTTCTGCTTGATGGCCACCACCTGCGCGGTGCCAGTCTTGCCGGCGGCCACATAGCCTGCGCCCCGGAAAGCGGTGGCGCCGGTGCCCTCGGTGTTCACGCCGACCAGCGCGTTCCTGATCACGGCGATGTTCTTCGGGTCGGCGATGGCCTCGGCCTTGATTTCGCGCAGGGTCTCGCGGGACGTTCGGGTGACGACGTCGACCACCTCCTTGACCAGGTGCGGTTTCATCTTGATGCCGTCATTGGCAATCACGCCGGTGGCCAGCGCCAGCTGCAACATGGTGAAGTTGTTGTAGCCCTGGCCGATGCCCAGCGAAATGGTTTCGCCGGCGTACCACTTCTGCTGCTCGGGGCGCTTGTAGGCCTTGCGCTTCCACTCGGTGGACGGCAGAAGACCGCGCACCTCGCCCTGGATGTCGATGCCGGTGAAGGCGCCGAAACCGAACTTCTGCAGCTCGTCATGCATCAGGTCCACGCCCATGTCGTTGGCCAGCACGTAATAGTAGGTGTCGCAGGACTGCACGATGGACTTGTACATGTCCACCGTCCCATGGCCGCCCTCCTTGTCGTCGCGGAACCGGTGGTTGCCGAACATGAAGTAGCCGGGGTCCTGAATGGTCTGTTGCGGCGTGCGCTTGCCGGTCTCCAGCGCCGCGAGCGCCATGAACGGCTTGTAGGTTGATCCGGGCGGGTAGGTGCCCCGCAAGGCACGGTTCAGCAAAGGCTTGTCGAGCGACTCGTTGAGTTCCTGCCAGTTCTCCTGGTCGATGCCGTCCACGAACAGGTTGGGATCGAAAGTGGGCTTGCTGACAAAGGCCAGCACCTCGCCGGTCTTGGGGTCGAGCGCGACCAGGGCGCCGCGCCGCTCGCCAAAGAGATCCTCGACCAGTTTCTGCAGCTTGATGTCGATGGACAGCACGACGGTGTTGCCGGGGGTGGCCGGCGTGCTGGCCAGGCGGCGCACCGCGCGGCCGCCGGCAGAGGTTTCGATCTCCTCGACGCCGGTAATGCCATGCAGCTGGGTCTCGTAACTCTGCTCCACGCCCAGCTTGCCGATGTAGTCGGTGCCGCGGTAATTGGCCGCGTCTTCGGACTCCTGGATCCGCTCCTTCTCGCTCTGGTTGATGCGGCCGATGTAGCCGATGACGTGACTGGCCAGTTCGCCAAAGGGATAGTTGCGAAACAGCCGGGCCTTGATTTCGACGCCGGGGAAATGGAATCGCTGCGCTGCGAAACGGGCCACTTCCTCGTCGGTCAGGCGAGTGCGGATCGGCAGGGACTCGAAGCTCTTGGATTCCTCCTGCAGCTTCTTGAAGCGCCGTCGGTCTCTGGGGTGGATTTCCACCACCTTGGACAGCGCATCGATGGTCTGCTCCAGATCGGCGACGCGCGAAGGCGTGATTTCCAGCGTGTAGGCGGAGTAGTTGGTCGCCAGTACGACGCCGTTTCGGTCCAGGATCAGGCCGCGGTTTGGCACGATCGGGACAATGGCTGTGCGGTTGCTTTCGGCTTGTTCGGCCAGGTCTTCATGCCGGAACACCTGAAGGTACACCAGCCGCGCGGCGACCAACCCGAAGGCGACCACTACCACGATCGCGATGATCAACACCCGCAACCGGAAACGCGAGAGGTCGGCCTGGATGTTGCGCAGTTCCGTCATGGGGTCCCGGCGTTGCTACAGGGGGCGGTTTTCGTCGGGGTTCGGCGCACGCCGCTGGGGCATCAGCAGCAGCACGCTGGCCACCGGCCACAAGGCCGACTCGAGCAGCGGCGCCAGCAGCACCGACCATCCTGGAAAGATGCCGCCGGCGATCATGCGGATCGAGATCTCTATCGCATGGGCCGCCACGAACAGCGGCATCACCTGCAGGGCCTGGGAGGGCACCGGAAACCACAGCAGCCGCCGGTGGACGGTGATGGCAAAGTATGAGAGCGTGGTGTAGGCCAGCGCATGCTGGCCGAGCAGGGCCGACTGGTGGACGTCCATCAGAAGACCGAAGACGAAAGCCGCTCCCACGCCCACGCGGCGTGGCTGGTGCACACCCCAGAAGACCAGCGTCAGCGCCAGGAAATCGGGAAGCCAGGCGACGCGGCCCATGCCGGCCATGTTCGGTGCGATGTTCAGCAGCAGCGCAACCAGCAGGCTGCACCAGATGAAAACCGGACTGGCTGGAAGCAGCAATTGCTGGCCGGGCCGCATGATCATGAGCGTCCCTTTCGTCGGGCAACTGGCGTCGCCTTTTCTTCGGGGGGCGGTGCAGGGATCAAACCGCTCATCGGCTTGAGAATCATCACGTGTCGCGTGCCGGCAGCGAGCGCCATCGGCGTACAGTGGATGCGTGCGAAGGCAGATTCGGCGCGGCGCTCGACCTTGGCCACCCGTGCCACCGGCAGGCCGGGCGGATAGACCCCGTCCACTCCACTCGTTGTCAGAACGTCGCCCTCCAGCACGTCGGCGTTGGCGGGCATGAAGCGCAATTCGAGTGACCCTCCCGGCGTGGCAGGGTCGCCAAAGGCGACGCTTCGGGCGCCCGTGCGCGTGTTCAGGACAGGAATGGCCTGATCGCGGTCGATCACGAGGGTCACCTCACTGACCAGCGGGTAGACGCGGGTGACCTGGCCCACCACGCCCGATTCGTCTACCACCGGCGAGCCGGCTTCTACGCCCTGCGCAAGTCCCTGGTCGACGATGATTTTCCGGGTGTAAGGATCGGCCGCGTCATACAGGACTTCCGCGGGCTGTGATCGGACCGTCAGTTGCTCGCGCAGGGCGAGCAGTTTGCGCAACCGGTTGTTCTCCAGACTGAGGTGCTCCACCTGATTGGATCGCAGGGCCTGCATGGCGAGCTTCTGGCGGGCCTGGCTCTCGGTCTGCTGGGCCGACTTGACCGTGCCGACGTAGGCGCTGGCGTTCTGTGCCAGATAGACCGGCTGCATCACAAGCCACTGCAGGGGATAGAGGGCGGTGGCAGCGACCGCGCGCAGGGGTTGGGACAGCTTCAGCCTCGCATCGGCCACCATCAGGAACAGCGCCAGCGCACTGAAGAAGACCAGCTTGGACAACGCCGACGGCCCCTGTTTGAAAAAGGGGGGCGGGGTTCGATCGAGGGTTCCCAAAGGCATGGTGCTGGCGGATTGTCCCAGTTTCGACCGCAGCGCGGGGCAGGTTTGCCGGGGGCGGCTGCTACAGGGCATCCCGGCCCGCCCACGGGTGGCCGTCGGCGGGTTGCGCGGTCGCCCGGTGCCTACTCGCTGGTAAAGATGCTGCCCAGGCGGTCCATGCGCTCCAGCGCCATGCCGCAGCCGCGCACGACGCAGGTCAGCGGCTCTTCTGCCACCAGCACGGGCAGGCCGGTTTCTTCGGCCAGCAGGCGGTCGAGGTCGCGCAGCAGGGCGCCACCGCCGGTCAGCATCATGCCGCGATCGGCGATGTCGGCGCCCAGTTCGGGGGGAGTGTGCTCCAGGGCCGTCTTGACGGCTGAGACGATCTGGTTCAGTGGGTCGGTCAGGGCTTCCAGGATCTCGTTGCTGGAAATCGTGAAGCTGCGCGGAACGCCCTCCGACAGGTTGCGCCCCTTGACTTCCATTTCCTTGACTTCGGAGCCCGGGAACGCGGAGCCGATGCTCTTCTTGATCGCCTCGGCGGTGGGCTCGCCGATCAGCATGCCGTAGTTGCGGCGGATGTAGTTGATGATGGCGTCGTCAAAGCGGTCGCCACCGACGCGCACGCTGCCCTTGTAGACCATGCCGCCCAGCGAGATGACGCCGACTTCGGTGGTGCCGCCACCGATGTCCACCACCATGGAGCCGCTGGCTTCGCTGACCGGAAGGCCGGCGCCGATCGCGGCCGCCATCGGTTCCTCGATCAGATAGACCTCGGAGGCGCCAGCACCCAGCGCCGATTCACGGATCGCACGGCGTTCCACCTGGGTCGAGCCGCAAGGCACGCAAATGATGATGCGCGGGCTGGGCCGGAACACGCCACGCGGCAGCACCATCTTGATGAACTGCTTGAGCATCTGCTCGGTGACGGTGAAGTCGGCAATCACGCCATCCTTCATCGGGCGGATCGCCTCAATATTGCCGGGCACCTTGCCCAGCATGGCCTTGGCTTCCTTCCCAACCGCCTGGATGGTCTTCTTGCCTTGGGGGCCGCCTTCGTGGCGGATGGCAACGACCGAAGGTTCGTCGAGCACGATGCCCTTGTCGCGAACGACAATCAGCGTGTTGGCTGTGCCAAGGTCAATGGCCAGGTCGGACGAGAAGTACCGACGGAAGGAACCTAACATGACAAGTCCTCTCGGGCATGAATGGCGCGTCGGCCAGGCATCGCCCTGTTAATCGATTCAAGAAAGTGGATTTTCCGCGCAAAAGCCGTCGGTTTCGCGGGTGTTGCACCAAAGGCGGGATAATACCGCATTGCCTCTGAATAACCCGTATGGCTGAGCCCGCGGTCTGACCTTTACACCCCGTTTCCAAAGTTTCTTCCATGTCCCTGACCCCCGATGACATCGCCCGGATCGCCAATCTGGCCCGACTTGAACTGCATCCGGATGAAAGTGAGCGCATGCTCACTCAGATCAATGGTTTTTTCGGCATCGTGGAGGCCATGCGTGCCGTCGACACGACCGGCGTGGAGCCGCTGGCCCATCCGGTCGCGGTGATTCAGGACGTTGCGTTGCGCCTGAGGGCCGATGTGGCCAGTGAACCGAACCAGCGGGAGGCGAACCAGCGCAGTGCGCCGGCCGTCGAGCGCGGCCTGTTTCTCGTCCCCAAAGTCATCGAATGAGGCCGCAGATGCATTCAGCCAGCAAACCCTTGCACGATCTCGGCGTTGCCGAACTGGCGGCCAGCCTTCGCGCCGGCCAGGTATCTGCTGTCGAGGCGGCGCAGCATTTCCTGGGCCGCGCCCGGTCGCATGAGTCTCTCGGCGCCTTTCTGGCCATTGACGAAGAGGTCACGATGAACCAGGCACGGGCCGCCGATGCGCGCCTTGCTGCGGGAACGGCTGGGCCGCTGGAAGGCGTGCCCCTGGCGCACAAGGACATCTTCGTCACAAAAGATCTTCCGAGCACCGCGGGCTCAAGAATGCTGGAGGGCTACCGGTCGCCATTTGATGCGACCGTGGTGCGCAAGCTCGCCGACGCCGGTGTCGTGACGCTGGGCAAGCTCAATTGCGACGAGTTTGCAATGGGATCCAGCAACGAGAATTCGGCTTACCAGCCGGCGTGCAATCCGTGGGATCTCGCGCGCGTGCCAGGCGGATCTTCGGGCGGCAGCGCCGTCGCCGTGGCCGCGCGTCTGGCGCCGGCCGCCACCGGGACCGATACCGGGGGGTCGATCCGCCAGCCGGCGTCGTTTTGCGGAATCACCGGCATCAAGCCGACCTATGGCCGGGCATCGCGCTACGGCATGATCGCCTTTGCGTCGAGCCTGGATCAGGCCGGACCGATGGCGCGCTCGGCCGAGGACTGCGCCTTGCTGCTTTCGAATCTGTGCGGACCGGACCCGGACCGGGATTCGACCTCGCTGGATCTGCCGACCGAAGACTTCGCTCGTTCGCTGAACGACAGCATCGATGGCCTGCGCATCGGCATTCCGAAGGAGTTCTTCGGCGAAGGGCTCTCGGCCGACGTACGGACTGCCGTCGAAGGCGTCCTCGGAGAGTTTGAAAAGATGGGAGCCCGTCTGGTGCCGATCTCTTTGCCGCGCACCGAGCTGTCGATCCCGGTCTACTACATCATTGCTCCGGCCGAGGCCAGTTCCAACCTGAGCCGATTCGACGGCGTGAAATTCGGGCATCGCGCGAAGGCGTTCGCCGATCTGGTGGACATGTACAAGAAGACGCGCGCCGAAGGCTTCGGCGACGAGGTCAAACGTCGCATCATGATCGGCACCTATGTGCTGAGCCATGGATACTACGACGCCTATTACCTGCAGGCGCAGAGGATCCGCCGGATGATCGCCGACGATTTCCAGCAGGCGTTCAAGAGCTGTGACCTGATCGCCGGCCCCGTCGCGCCCACCGTGGCCTGGAAGCTCGGTGGGCATGGCAATGATCCGCTGGCCGACTATCTGGCGGACATTTTCACGTTGCCGGCCTCGCTGGCGGGTTTGCCCGGCATGAGCGTCCCCGCCGGGTTTGGCGACGGCGCGATGCCTGTGGGGCTGCAGCTGATCGGAAACTATTTCACCGAGTCCCGCCTGCTGAACGCCGCGCATCGTCTGCAGCAAGCCACCGATTTCCATTCCCGCAAACCCGAGGGAGTCTGAGCATGAGCACGCCTGCAACCCCCTCCTTGAAATCCCTGCTTGTGCGCGGCTATGAAGTGGTCATTGGCTTCGAGACCCACGCGCAGCTGTCCACGCAGTCCAAGATCTTCAGCCGCGCACCCACCGCCTTTGGCGCCGAGCCCAATACCCAGGCTTGCGCCGTCGACCTGGCGTTGCCCGGAACGCTGCCCGTCATGAACCGGGGTGCGGTCGAACGCGCCATCGAATTCGGCCTCGCCGTGGGATCCCATATCGCGCCGCGCAGCATCTTTGCGCGCAAGAACTACTTCTATCCGGACCTGCCCAAGGGCTACCAGATCAGCCAGTTCGAAATCCCGGTGGTGCAAGGCGGCGCGGTCGAATTCTTCCTGGGCGACGAAAAGAAATCCGTCCGCCTGGTGCGTGCCCACCTCGAAGAGGACGCGGGCAAGTCACTGCATGAGGATTTCGTCGGGCAAAGCGGCATCGACCTGAACCGCGCGGGCACCCCCCTGCTGGAAATCGTGACCGAGCCCGACATGCGTTCCAGCGCCGAAGCCGTGGCCTATGCCAAGGAGTTGCACAAGATCGTGACCTGGATCGGGATCTGCGACGGCAACATGCAGGAAGGCAGTTTCCGTTGCGACGCCAACGTTTCCGTGCGCAGGCCTGGCGCACCGCTGGGCACGCGGCGCGAAATCAAGAACCTGAACAGCTTCAAGTTCATGCAGCAGGCAATCGATTACGAGATCCGCTGGCAGATCGAGGAGATCGAGGATGGCAGGCCGATCCAGCAGGCAACCGTGCTGTTCGACCCCGACACCGGCGAAACCCGGGCGATGCGCACCAAGGAAGACGCCGCTGACTACCGTTACTTCCCCGACCCCGATCTGCCGCCTCTGGTGATCGCACCGGGATGGGTCGAACGCGTGCGCTCGGAAATGGCCGAACTGCCGCGCGTGATGGCCCAACGTTTCGTCTCGACCTATGCGCTGCCTGAATACGATGCCACCACGCTGACCCAGAGCAAGGCCATGGCGGCCTACTTCGAGGCGACAGCCCAGGCCAGCGGACAGCCCAAACTGGCGAGCAACTGGATCATGGGCGAGGTGTCGCGCCGTCTGAATGCAGGTGAAACGGGCATCGAGCAATCAAAGGTCAGTTCGGCGCAACTGGCTGGGTTGATCGTCCGCATCGCTGATGGCACGATCTCCAACGCCGCGGGCCGCCAGGTGTTTGAGGCCTTGTGGAATGCCGAAGGGCAGGAGGCGGACGGCATCATCGAAGCGCGCGGCCTGAAGCAGATGAACAATGCCGGCGAACTCGAACGGATCATCGACGAGGTCGTTGCTGCCAATCCCGACAACGTCGCGCAGTTCAGGGCCGGAAAGGACAAGGCTTTCAATGCGCTGGTCGGCCAGATCATGAAGGCCAGCAAGGGCAAGGCCAACCCCCAGCAGGTCAACGATCTGCTTCGCCAGAAAATCGGTTGAGCCGCCCGTCAGCGCACGGGCCTGGATGCGCCAGTCCGGTTGGATTCGGGCCCTGGTTTGGGCGGTGAAAGGGCCCAGAACTTCTCCAGCTTCACCAGGTCTTCGTCGAAGCGCGCGTTGACGCGCTTCTTCTCTTCCTCCTGGTCGGCGATGAAACGGATCTGGACGCTGGTGCTCTGCGCGTTGTCCTCGATCTGTCGGCGAAGGGAAGGCGGTGCCTTTGAAGGGTCCTTTTTGTAGAACTCCATCTCGGTGTCGATCTTTTTTCGCTGCTGCTGCAATTCGGTCAGCCGCTGCTGGGCGGCCTTGATCACCACGTCAATCTGGGCCAGCGCCTCACGGCGCTCCGCATCGTGTACCGATCGGTAGGGATAACGAACCAGCAAGGCATGGTCCCTCCGCTTTTCTTCCACCCGCCGGGCCCGCTCTTCTGCCGCCTCCCGCTCCTTCGCCTCTTCCGCCGCACGCTCTTCAGCGGTCAGAGATGGGCCGACCTTGCGCCGCACCGTTCCGCTCGGATTGAGCTCCACCTGCTCGCGATCGATGCAGTCCACGATCGGACGGTCCGAGGTGATCTTTCGCCCCTTGGCGTCCACGCAGGTGTAGATGCCGGCCGACTGCGCCGCCGTGATGGTGGCGAATGACAGCAACAATGCTGTGGCGAGGCTTCGAATCGTTGGATTCACTTCCGGATCTACTCCACGCCGTAACGCTGCCGGTAGGCAAGAACCCGTGCGTGGTGGTCGGCGATCTCCCCACCGGGACGGGCGGAGAGATAGTGCAGCAAATCCGCCAGCCGCGCAATCGCGCAGACCTCCAGCCCCAGTTGATTGCGGACATACTGCACGGCGCTGTGATCGACGTCGACACCGTTTTCGGTGGCTTTTTCCTGCCGGTCCAGGGCGATGACCACCGCATGGGGGATGGCCCCCGCCGAGCGGATGATCGCGATCGATTCCCGAACAGCCGTGCCGGCCGACATCACGTCGTCCACAATCAGCACCCGGCCCTTCAACGGGGCGCCCACCAGCGTGCCGCCCTCGCCATGATCCTTGGCCTCCTTGCGGTTGTAGGCAAACGGAACGTTGCGCCCGAGCCTCGCCAGTTCGATGGCCACCGCAGCACCGAGCGGGATACCCTTGTAGGCCGGGCCGAAAATCATGTCGAACTCAATGCCGCTGCAGATCAGGGCCTTTGCATAGAATTGCGCAAGCCGGCCCAGTTTGGCGCCATCATCGAACAGGCCGGCATTGAAGAAGTAGGGGGACATGCGTCCGGCTTTGGTCTTGAACTCTCCGAAACGCAGGGCCCCGGACTCCACCGCAAACTGGACAAATTCCAGTGCAATCGCGTTGCCGTCGGCACGATCCGAATCAAACACCATGGGGATATCCTTGTTCAAGTTGACCAGCCTCAATCTCAACGGCATCCGATCCGCCACGACCAAGGGGCTTGAACCGTGGATGCGCCAGCATCGTGCGGATTGTATTTGCGTACAGGAAGTCAAGGCCCAGGCGCCGGATGTCATCGGGCGCTTCGACGAACTGGCCGGGCTGAAGGGCTACTTTCATTTTGCGGACAAAAAGGGGTACTCGGGCGTCGGGGTGTATTCACGGCACGAGCCCAGCGAGGTGATTGCCGGGTTCGGGTCGGCCGAATTCGACGCCGAAGGACGCTATCTGGAGTTGCGGTTCGACACACCGAAGCGTGCACTGTCCATCATCAGCGCCTATTTCCCCAGCGGATCCTCCGGCCCTGAGCGCCAGGAAGCCAAGTACCGGTTTCTCGACGTGTTTCGTCCGCACCTGGACGCCCTGCATCCCCGGCGGGCATTTGTACTTTGCGGCGATGTCAACATCGCGCACCAGCAAATCGACCTGAAGAACTGGCGCAGCAACCAGAAGAACAGCGGTTTTCTCCCCCTGGAGCGGCAATGGGTGACGGAGCTCCTGCAAGAGGGCAATATGGTCGACGTCTACCGGCGCCTGGAGCCGACGGCGACAGATGCGGCCTACACCTGGTGGAGCAACCGGGGGCAGGCCTATGCAAAGAACGTCGGGTGGCGGCTGGACTACCAGCTGGCCAGCCCCTCCATCGCGGACAAGGCCCGTAGAGCAGCCATCTACAAAGGCGAGAAATTCAGCGACCACGCGCCGCTGACCATCGAGTACGACCTCGCCCTCTGAAGCGTCAGGCCTGCGGCGAAAGCACGAGCACACCGTGAGTGATCATCCAAACACGGCCTTGCAGAAAGCGGTGACGGCATCGCGTTCGGTGGCAAGCTCCCGTGGCGCCACCTGCGTGGGCTCCTCATTGAGCCGGGCCCGATGCTGGACGCGCCGCAGTTCACGGTAGGCATCAGCCGCCGCGCTTCCGATACCTTGCGGAACAAGCCCTGCCTGTTCGGAACGGTGCATCAAGGCGATGTTGCCCACGTTGTCCGCCAGTTCCGGGTGCGTTGCGGTCTTTGAAAGCACCAGGAATTGCATCGCAAACTCGGCATCAACCATGCCGCCGATGCTGTGTTTCACGTCAAATCGATCGGCCGCCACGGGGTGGGCCGAACGCACCCGTTCGCGCATGGCCACGATCTCGTCGTGCAATGCCTTCGTGTCGCGCGTGGCGCCAATGACCGCTAGACGAACGGCGTCGAACCGCTCCCGCAGGGGTTCGCTGCCCAGAACAAACCGGGCGCGGGTCATGGCCTGGTGCTCCCAGGTCCAGGCGGTGTTGCTGCCGCGCTGCTGCTGGTAATTGGCATAGGCCTCAAACGTGGTCACCAGCAGGCCGGAGCCGCCATTGGGGCGCAGCGCTGTGTCGATCTCGAAGAGGTCTCCCTCCCCGGTCTTGACGGTCAGCCAGTTGATCAGCTTTCGCACGAAGGCCGAATAGGTTTCCGGCGCACGTTCGTCGTCGTCCTCGTAGACGAAGACGATATCGAGGTCGCTGCCGTATCCGAGCTCCTTGCCCCCCAGCTTGCCGTAGCCGATGATGCCGAACTGTGGTTCATCCCGATGCTTGTTGCGCAGGCGCTCCCAGCACCAGCGTGCAGTGACGCGCAGCACGATGTCGGCCATCGCGCTGAGGTCGTCAGCGACCTGCTCCACGCTCAGGTGACCTTCCACGTCGCGTGCCAGCGTTCGAAAGACTTCGGCGTGGTGGGCGCGGCGCAGCAGGTTGAGCAGGCCCTCCTCGTCGTCCTCACCGGTTCGGCGCAAGGCGTTGCGGCGATCCTCGAGTTCACGCTCGAAATCGCTGGCGCTGAACCGTTCTTCCAGCATGAAATCGCTGGCCAACTCGTCGATCACGCCAGGATGCTGCAGCAGGTAGTGTGCCGGCCAGCGGGCCGAACCCAGCAGCCGCAGCAGGCGCTCATGCACTGACGGACGCTCCAGCAACATCGCGAGGTAGCTTTCGCGCCGCAGCAGGGGCTCGATCCAGTCCACCAGCCGCACCGCGGCCTCCTCGCTGATGCGCCCCTCTCGAACCCACAGGGCGGTGCGCTGTATGAGGCGGATCAGACGGACGCGCGCATCGTCACGAAGGGCGGCCACACGAGGGTGTACGCACCAGTGCCGGATGCGCTCGCGCAAGGCTTCGGGCAGATGCTCCAGAAGAGCTTCGAAGTCGGATGGCAGGCTCTTGCCATTTCCGTTGCAACCCTTGCATTCCTGCTCGCCGGCGCCAGCCAGCAACTTGTCAAACTCCTGCGCCACCAGTTCGCGATGGCGGTCCAGTTCGGATAGGAAAGGACAGCAGCTCGCAAATCCGAGCGTTGATGCAATCCAGCCCAGATCGCTGTCCTGCGTCGGCAGAACATGGGTCTGCTGGTCGTCCAGATACTGGATGCGATGCTCGACGCGGCGCAGGAAGACATAGGCGTCGGCAAGCGCCTGTGCGGTGGCCTGAGGCATCAACCCGGCGCGTGCCAGCCTCTGCAGGGCATCCAGCGTCGGGCGTGTGCGAAGTTCCGGAAACTGCCCACCGCGCACAACCTGCAGCAGCTGGACGGTGAATTCGATCTCGCGGATCCCGCCGCGCGACAGCTTGACATCATTGGCACGTTCCGGATGGCCTGCGCTGCGTCGCGTCGCGTGATCGCGGATCTGCCGGTGCAAGGTGCGCAGGGACTCGAAGACGTTGTAATCCAGGTAACGGCGAAACACGAATGGCAGAACGGTGCCGCCCAGGACGCGGGCCGAACCGGAATCGATCGCCTCGCGTGGTGCGATCACCCGACTCTTCAGCCACGCGAATCGCTCCCATTCGCGCCCCTGCACCTGGAAATACTCTTCAAGGGCGCCCAGCGACACGGCGGGCGGCCCCGAATTGCCGTTGGGTCGCAGCGCCAGATCCACCCGAAACACGAAGCCGTGCTCGGTGGTGTCGCCGATCAATCCGAAGATCAGACGTACCGCGCGGGAAAAATACTCCTGGTTGGAGATCCGGCCGCGGCCGTCCGGCGTTCCGGTTGTTTCGCCGTCTTCGTCGTAGATGTAGATCAGGTCGATGTCGCTCGAAACATTGAGCTCGCGCGCACCGAGCTTGCCCATGCCGACAACCCACAGCTGCGCGCGTTTGCCGAGGGAGGACATCGGCGCCCCGTGGCGGGCATCGAGTTCCGTGAACACCTCGTTGCAGGCCACGTCCAGCGCGAATTCCGCCAGCGCGGTGACGCCGTGAGTGATGACATCAAGAGCTTGCTGCGCACAGTCCAGGACGATCAGGCGGTGCATGACCAGCTGACGCAGGATGCGCAGCGCAGCACCCGGCGGGTTTCCCTGAGCGCGCAGCGTGGCGAAGGTCGTGGCGATGCTCGGGGGAGTGGGCGCACCCGCGGGCAGCAGGGGAAGCTGCGACGCATACCGCCGCTGCAAGCGCTGGAAGAAGCGCGATCCCGCCTCGGCCGCGGCTACCGGATCTCCCGCGCCGATGCCCGTGTCTGCGGGTCCCGCCAGGCTGGATCGACCCGGTTGGGGCGCAGCGTCGGCAGCGGCGCCGGTGATAATTCCTGTCATATCCAAGTGCCCAATGAATGACTTGACGCCGTCCCCATCACCGCTGGCTAGGGCATCCGCTTCCGCCATGCGCTGGATCGTGCGGCTTCTGCTGGCGGCGCTGGTCTTGCTGTTGCTTGCATGGGTGACGGTGCATTATTTCATTGTGCCGCGAATCGCCGATTTCCGCCCGAGGCTGGAGTCCATGGCTTCTGGTGCACTCGGGGTGCCGGTGCGGGTCGGCGAGATCGAGGCGCGTTCCGGCGGGATGGTGCCTTCCTTCGAATTGCGTGACGTGCGCCTGTTCGATGCGCAAGGCCGAGAGACCCTGCGCTTGCCCAGGGTGCTGGCTTCACTGTCGGCAGCTTCGCTGTTTCGCCTGGACTTCGATCAGCTTTTCATCGACGAGCCGACTCTGGAAGTGCGGCGCAGCGCCGACGGACGCATCTATGTGGCCGGGCTGCCATTGATCAAGTCGGCGCAGGACACCGATTCGCCGGTCGCCGACTGGTTCTTCGCCCAGCATGAATTCGTCATCCGCAATGCGAGCGTGCGCTGGGTTGATGAGCAGCAGGCGTCCGAGCCCCTGATCCTCAGCCAGTTGGATTTCCTCATGCGCAACGGTGTTCGCAGCCACGACTTCCGGGTCGATGCTGTGCTTCCGGAGGGCTGGGGCGATCGCCTGCAACTGGTCGGCCGTTTCCGGCGCCCGCTGCTGGCGGGCAAGCCGGGTCGCTGGATGGACTGGCAGGGCCAGGTATTTGCGAACTTTGCGCGGGTGGAGATCGCCCGAATCTTCCCCAACTTCAGTCTGGGCGAAGGGGTTGCCCTGCAGAGAGGTCGGGGCGCGCTGCGGATCTGGGCGGACATCAGCAAGGGGGAGTGGGTCGGGGGCGTTGCCGACGTCGCGCTGGTGGATGCGGCCGCCCGCCTGGGCACGGGCCTGGAGCCGCTGGAATTCCTGACGCTGACCGGCCGGATTGGCGCCCGCGCGCCGGTGGGCGGATTCGAGATCCAGACCGAAGGCCTGCAATTTCAGACGCGCGACGGGCTGCTCTGGCCGGGTGGCAATCTGCTGTTCTCGCATTCCACTGCCCAGGGGCGGGCACCGGCGCGCAGCGAGTTGCGTGCCGACCGGCTGGACCTTGCCGCCGTCAGCCAGATTGCGGGGCGTCTGCCGCTGGCCACGGCAACCCATGCGCTGATCAGCGGGCATCCGGTCAAGGGTCTGGTCGAGACCGTGCAGGCGCGTTGGCAGGGCGAGACGGCCCGGCCCGAAACCTACGAACTTCGTGCGAAGATTTCCGGGCTGGATGTCCGGTCGGCACATGCAATGGACGGTGGCGCCGCAAAGCCGGGCGTCACGTCAACCGTCGGCGACTGGCCGGGTGTGCAGGGGGCCACGCTCGAGGTCGACATGAATCAGACCGGCGGCAAAGGGCGGCTGGTGATCGCGCGCGGGACCCTGTTCTTTCCCGGCGCTTTCGAGGACCCTTTGATTCCCGTTGAGACGCTGGCCGCGGATGCGCAGTGGCAGGTCAAGGGCGACAGCATCGAAGTGCGCCAGCTGAGTGTCCGGTTTGCCAATTCCGATGCGCAAGGCGAGCTTTCGGGCAGCTGGCGCACCAGCGATCGGGCCGGAGCGGCGCGCTTTCCTGGTGTGATTGATCTCAAGGGCTCGTTCAGCCGCGCGGACGGCGCGCGGGTTCACCGCTATCTTCCCCTGGGTATCCCCGCCGACGTGCGCCACTACGTGCGCGATTCGGTGCTCAAAGGTGAGGTCAACGATCTGCTGGTCAGGATCAAGGGGGATCTGAACGACATTCCCTTCGCGGACCCGCGATCGGGTGAGTTCCGGTTCGCCGGGAAGGTGCGCAACCTGGACTATGCCTACGTGCCGCCGGGGCTGCAGCCGCAGGGCCAGGCGCCCTGGCCGATGCTGACCAGCCTCACCGGCGAACTGGTCTTCGACCGCGCCAGCATGCGGGTGATCGGTGCCAACGCACGCATGGTGCAAGCCGAAGGGTTGCAGCTCAGCCGAATCGAAGCACAGATTCCCGACTTCATGAACACGACAACCGTCATTGTCAGCGCGGACATTCGTGGACCGGCCCCCTCGCTGCTGACCGTGGTGAACAAATCCCCCATCAGCCAGATGACCGGAGACGCTTTGTCCCATGCTTCGGTCAATGGCGAGGCGACAGGCAGGTTCCGTTTGCAGCTTCCCTTGGCGACGCTGGAGCGTTCGAAAGTGCAGGGCACCGTGACGCTGGCCGGCAACGACGTCCGCATGACACCCGACACGCCCCTGATGGCCAAGGCGCGCGGGCTCGTCACGTTTTCCGACAGTGGGTTCCAGATCATCGGAGGGCAGGCCCGCATGCTCGGTGGCGACCTGCGCCTGGAGGGTGGGACGCGAGCCGGCGCCACGGGTGCCGAGTCGGTGGTTCTCCTGCGGGCGCAAGGCACGGTCACGGCCGACGGGCTGCGCCAGGCGACGGAGCTGGGCTTCTTTTCGCGGCTGGCCCGCCATGCAACCGGAGGCACCGCCTATTCCGGAAGCCTGGGGTTTCGCGATGGCGTGCCCGAGCTGATGCTTTCGAGCAACCTGCAGGGGCTGGGTCTGAACCTGCCCCTGCCGCTTGGAAAGGCGGCTGACACAGTGCTGCCCCTTCGTTACGAGAACACGCTGATCGCGCGGCCTGCGGCTTCAGGCCCGGCTTCGAAGCAGGACCAGTTGCTGGTGGAGCTCGGACGCCTGGCCTCACTCACCTTTGTGCGCGACCTGTCGGGCACGGAGCCACGTGTCCTGCGCGGCAGTATCGGCTTCGGCCTGGCTGCCGGGGAATCCGCGCCGCTACCCGAACGTGGTGTCGCCGCAAACATCAATCTGGCGAGCCTGAACATCGACTCCTGGGAGGCTGTGATGTCCAGCGCAGCGGGCGTTTCGCTGGCGAGTACCGACGCGCCGGGTGGCGGTTCTGGATCGGCCCAGGGTTACTTTCCAACGGTCATGGCGGTGCGGGCGAACGAGCTGATCGCCGGTGGGCGAACCTTCCAGCGCGTGGTGATCGGGGGCAGCCGCGATGGCATGAACTGGCGCGCGAACGTGAGTGCGGACCAGCTCAACGGCTACGTGGAATACCGTCAGCCTTCGGGTGCGGGTGATGGACGCGTCTATGCGCGGCTTTCGCGTCTGGCGCTGGCGCCGGCCGCTGCGCGCGACGTAGAGGAACTGCTCGACAAGCAGCCCACATCCATCCCGGCGCTGGACATCGTGGTCGACGATTTCGAGTTGCGCGGCAAGAAGCTGGGGCGGGTCGAGATTGAAGCCATCAACCGTGGTGCGGGCAGCACACCGCGCGAGTCCGGTCCCCGGGAGTGGCGCCTGAACAAGCTCAATTTCACGATGCCCGAGGCCAGCCTCTCGGCCAGCGGTGCGTGGGCTGCGGTGGCAACAGGATCAGCGGGTGCGCCGGCGCCGCAGCGACGCGACGGTGACCGCCGGCGCATGGACATGAACTTCCGACTCGACATCGCCGATGCCGGCATTCTGCTGGCGCGTCTGGGAATGAAAGACGTGATTCGCCGGGGCAAGGGAAAGATCGAAGGCCAGGTGGGCTGGCAGGGCTCGCCGTTGTCGCCTGACTACCCCAGCCTGGACGGGCAATTCAACCTGAGCGTGGAGTCCGGCCAGTTCCTGAAGGCGGACCCCGGCATCGCCAAGCTGTTCGGGGTGCTGAGTCTGCAGTCGCTGCCGCGGCGGCTCACCCTGGATTTCCGCGACGTCTTCAGTGAGGGTTTTGCATTCGACTTCGTCCGGGGCGACGTGGCCATCAGCAAAGGCATTGCCCGGACCAACAATCTGCAGATGAAGGGGGTGAATGCCGCCGTGCTGATGGAAGGGAGTGCCGATATCGACCGTGAGACGCAGGATCTGCGCGTGATCGTCGTGCCCGAGATCGATGGCCTAACGGCCTCGCTCGTTGCGACCGCGATCAACCCGGCGCTCGGACTGGGCACCGTGCTGGCGCAGCTGGTCCTGCGCCGCCCGATGATGCAGGCGGCGACGCAGGAATTCCATGTGGACGGCACCTGGACCGATCCTCGCGTGACCAAGGTGGCGCGAACGCCGTCTTCGGCCGAGAAGCCGGAGGTTGCCAGGCCATGAAAGTGGCGGCCATCCAGATGGTGTCGTCCACCCGATTGGCGGACAACCTCGATCGGGCCGGTGAACTTATCGCCGAGGCCGCCCGCGGGGGCGCAGAACTCGCCGTTCTGCCTGAGTATTTTTGCCTGCTGGGCCAGCGCGACACGGACAAGCTGGCCATCCAGGAGCCGTTCGGCTGTGGGCCGATCCAGCGGTTTCTGTCGGGGATGGCACGCGATCATGGTGTGTGGCTCGTCGGCGGAACCCTGCCGCTGACGGTGGAGGGCTCCGAAGTCCCGCCGCAGGCGGACCGCGTCTTCAACAGCGCGCTGGTCTTTGCGCCCGACGGGCGTTGCGCGGCGCGCTACGACAAGATGCACCTGTTTCGCTTCGACAATGGAGCCGAGCGCTATGACGAGGCGCGGGTGCTGCAGGCGGGTGCCCTGCCGCAACTGTTTGAACTGCCGTCGGTGGACGGGCACGTCTGGCGGGTGGGCCTCAGCGTGTGTTACGACCTGCGCTTCCCGGAGCTTTACCGGCACTACACGGCGCAGGGCGCCGATCTGTTGCTGGTGCCCAGTGCATTTACCCATGGCACCGGACAGGCCCACTGGGAGTTGCTGTTGCGTGCGCGCGCCGTCGAGAACCTGGCCTGCGTCGCGGCGGCCGCGCAGGGGGGGCTGCACGAGAACGGTCGGCGCACCTGGGGCCATACCATGGTGGTGGATCCATGGGGAGCCATCCTGGCGCGCCGTGAAGCCGACGGCGAGGGCGTGGTGCTCGCAGACCTTGATGCCCGCCAGTTGGCCCGTTGCCGGGCCCAGTTGCCCGCGCTGGAGCATCGGCGCCTGTGAAACGCCCACCGTTTCCGGCCTGGCTGCGTGCGCATCCGTCGGATCGTCGGGGATCCCTCTGGCTGGCTTTGGTGTTGCTGGTGGCGGGTCTGCTGGTGATGCTGGTCTGGCTGGCGGGACGCTATGAAATCAGCCAGGTGCAGGAAAGGCTCGAGCGCGACACGGCCGATGCGGTCAGCGACATCCGCAGTGCGCTCACGCGCAACGTGCAGGCCTTGCAGTCCTTGTATGCGGGCAGTCCGACGCCGGGCAGCTGGTCGGTCGATGCCGCCTCGATGCTGCACGAGCACAGGGAGTGGTCGCGGCTGGAGTGGCGCGATCCCGGCCTGGCTTTGCTCGCCGGTGTCGATTCACCTTTCCGCGCGCCCGTCTTCGACCGCATGGGGCGCGACAACGCCAGGGCCGACATCGCGCAGGCCTGCCTGACCGCACGCAAGTACAACGGGCCGGCCTATTCGGCCAGCTACTTCGTGCCGCAGTCCGATGGCCTCGGGATGGAGGTCATGGAGATGTGCATGCCCCTGGTGACGGCCGGGCGCCTCAGTGGCTATGTCGTGGCCACCTATTCGCTGCAGGGCATCTTGTCCGAAATGATCGGACAGGCCTACACCCGCAGCCAGGAAGTCTCGTTCACGGAGGCGGACGGCACCCGACTGGCGCTCCATGGTTCGGTGCGCCGGGGCAACCGGGTCTTCACGGCCCAGCAGCTGCTGGACCTGCCGGGCAACACGCTGGTGCTGCGCATGGACGGATGGCGCTCGGCGCCCGACCTGTTCCCCAACGTGCTCACCGCCCTGGTCACCGCGATGTCGATCGCGCTGGTTTCGGTCCTGGTGCTGCTTCGCAACGACATGCGCCGACGGCAGAAGGCCGAGCGTGACCTTGCCGATGCGCTGGCCTTTCGCAAGGCCATGGAGGACTCGCTGGTGACCGGACTGCGCGCGCGTGACCTCCAAGGTCGCACCACCTATGTCAACCCCGCGTTTTGCGAGATGGTGGGATTCAGCGCGGGTGAACTGCTCGGACGCGGTTCTCCGGCGCCTTACTGGCCGCCGGAGCTGGCCGACGAGTACCAGCAGCGCCAGGCGATTCGGCTCGAGCACAACCACGCACCGGCTCGTGAGGGCTTTGAATCGGTGTTCATGCGCAAGGATGGTCGTCGTTTTCCGGTGCTCATCATCGAGGCGCCGCTGATCAATGTGCTGGGGCGCCAGACGGGCTGGATGAGCGCGCTGCTGGACATCAGCGAGCAGCGGCGGGTCGAGGAGCTGCAGCGCGCCAGCCAGGAACGCCTGCAGGCCACGGCGCGGCTGGCCACTGTCGGCGAGATGGCCTCGCTCCTGAGCCACGAGCTCAACCAGCCCTTGGCCGCGATCGCCAGCTACGCGACGGGGTCGTTGAACCTGCTGCAGGACACGGCCCCCGGCCTTGAACCGGGACTGGCCAAAGGGTCCGACCTGCAATTGGCCCTTCGCCGGATCGCCGAGCAGGCCGAGCGCGCGGGCAAGGTGATCCGCAGCGTGCACGACTTCGTCCGCCGACGCGACCAGCTGCGCGAGGAAGTGTCACCGAATGCGCTGCTGAACGACATCATGCCGCTGGTGAGCCTGCAGGCGCGCAAGTTGCAGGTGCGGGTGCGAGTCGAAGTTGACGACGGCTTGCCGGATGTGCTGTGCGACCGCATCATGGTCGAGCAGGTGCTGCTCAACCTGGCGCGCAATGCGATGCAGGCCATGGATCTGCCCGACCTGCGCGATCGTCCGCTGGAGTTTCGGGTGCGCCGGGCGGCATCTGCAGAAGGCAACCGCTGGCTGGAATTCTCGGTGGCCGATGGGGGCGCTGGCATTCCTGGAGACGTGGCCCGCCAGCTCTTCACCCCGTTCTTCACGACCAAGACCGAGGGCATGGGCCTCGGCCTGAGCCTGTGCCGCACGGTGGTCGAACAGCATGGAGGCTACCTGGACTTCGTGCCCAACACCCCCAGCGGAACGGTCTTCCGGTTCACGCTGCCGGCCGTGGCCAACCGCAAGGCCAAAGTGCCCTCGATAGAATGATCCGATGCAACCGGTTCTGAATGGCATGGTCTTCATCGTCGACGACGATGTCAGCGTGCGCGAGGCGCTCGCCTGGCTGCTGCGGTCGCGCCGACTGCCGAGTGAGGCATTCGAAAGCGCCGAGGCGTTTGAGGCGATGCTCGCCCGTCCGGGCTCGGACCTGGGCCGGCAGCCCGCCTGCCTGATGCTCGATGTTCGCATGCCAGGGCTGAGCGGGCTGGCCTTGTTCGACCGGTTGCTGGAGCGCGGCCTCGTCGACAGGCTGCCCGTGATTTTCCTGACCGGTCATGCCGACGTGCCCACCGCCGTGGATGCGGTCAAGCGCGGCGCCTTTGACTTCTGCGAAAAACCCTTTTCCGACAATGCGCTGGTGGACCGAATCGAGCAGGCGCTGGCGCAATCGGCTGCGGTGCTGGAGGTGAGCGCCCGCAAGGAGCGCCTGCAAGCTCAGCTTGGCGAACTGACCGAGCGTGAGTGCGATGTGATGCGTCTCGTGGTCGAAGGCTTGCCGAACAAGCTGATCGCGGATCAACTCGACATCAGCGTGCGCACGGTCGAAGTGCACCGTGCCAGGGTGTTCGACAAAATGGACGTCAAGTCGGCCGTCGAGCTGGCCAATTTGCTGCGACAAATGTAGCAAACAATCAACATCTGATGCTGGGTCAGGGCGACTTTTCTTCGGATTTTTTGGTTGGGGCGGCCGTTGGCACCCCGCCATCTTCACGCGCGGGCGGTTCGCCGCCCTTGCGGCCGGCGAACATCGTCCACCAGACGATCAGCACCAGCAGCAGCAAGGCACCCAGCGCTTCTAGCAAGATCAGACCCATCAGACGACTCCTTTGGCAACTCGGTGGAGCCGCCATTGTAGGAACGCTGGCCAGTTGCGCCACGTCACCGCCGCCGGCCGCGCCCGCGCCCGCGTCGCCGCAGATCGCAGACGACGACAGGGCGCCCCTGCCGCCCCCGATCCTGCAGGCCAGGAGCCGCTGGGTGCCGGTGCGCTGGGCCGAGCTGCCGGGCTTCGAGCAAGACCCGCTGCACGAGGCCTGGAACGCCTGGGTCAAGAGCTGCGAGCGCCCAGGCTCGCTGGCTTCCCTTTGTGCGGACGTGCGTCAGCTCAGCATCGCCAGTGCCGACGAGCAGCGCGCCTGGCTGCGCGCGCGGCTGCAGCCCTACCGTATCGAGCCCCTGTCCGGGCCGGCGGACGGCCTGTTGACCAGCTATTTCGAACCGGTTTTTGACGCCTCGCGCAAGGCGCGAGCGGGCTACACCGTGCCCCTCTACCGCCCGCCGGCCAATCTGGGCGCGCGCCGGCCCTGGTACACGCGCCAGGAGATCGACACCCTGCCCGAGCCGCGTGCGGCCCTGGCTGGGCGCGAGATCGCCTGGCTGGCGGATCCGATCGATGCGCTGATGCTGCAGATCCAGGGCTCGGGCCGTCTGCGCGTGACCGAGCCCGACGGCAGCGTGCGCATGGTGCGCATGGCCTATGCCGGCACCAACGACCAGCCCTACCAGAGCGTTGGCCGCTGGCTGCTGGACCAGGGCGCGGTGCGCGATGCGTCCTGGCCAGGCATCAAGGCCTGGCTGGCGCAGAACCCGCAGCGCACCCAGGCGCTGCTGTGGAGCAACCCCCGGGTGGTGTTCTTCCGCGAAGAGCCACTCACGGGCCTGGACGCCGCCTTTGGCCCGCGTGGCGCGCAGGGGGTGCCGCTGACACCAGGGCGCTCCATTGCGGTGGATCCGCAAAGCATCCCTTACGGCACGCCTGTCTGGCTTGTGTCCAACGGTCCGCAGACCAGCCTGAACCGGCTTGTGATGGCCCAGGACACCGGCAGTGCCATCGTCGGTGCGGTGCGCGCAGACTGGTTCGCGGGCTGGGGGGCCGAGGCGGGGGAACTCGCCGGGCGGCTCAAGCAGCCGCTACGGATGTGGGTGCTGTGGCCCAGGTAGCTGGATCCGCCAGGCAGGCGCTTTGGGATGCAGAAAAAAAGCGGGGCCCCTTGGCCACGCTTTGCCTCCCTGCCTTTTGAAACTCAGATGCCTACAGCGCCGCCGTCCTTGCGCGTGACCACGACAGTCGCGGAGCGTGGGCGCTTGGCCGAACCGGTTGCCGTCTGGCTGGCGGGCCAATGGCTGGTCATGGCGGCCAGCGTGCCGTTCTCACCCGGATGCTGGACGTTGAAAAACAGGGTCTTGCCGTCCGGCGTCACGGCGATGCCGGTGATTTCGCAGTCCTTCGGTCCGACCAGGAAGCGGCGCACCGTATCGGCGGTGGCGTTCGCACCCTTCAAGGTCGCGGTGCCGCCGGCGGCGGTCGCTGCGCCGCCATCGCCCACCTTGCCCGGCACGGCGGCCAGCATCATGCAGTTGGTCACGTCGGTGTAGGCGCCGTCGTCGGTCTGGATCCACAGCAGGCCGCGCGGGTCGAAGTACAGGCCGTCAGGGCTGGAGAAATCGTTGACGGCGCTCAGACCTGACAGGTTCACGTCGGCGGCGGCATCGGACTGGGCTGCAAACAGGTAGATGTCCCAGGCAAAGCTGGTGGCTGCGACGCTGCCACCCGCCTCGCGCCAGCGGATGATGTGGCCGTTCGGGTTGCCCTTCTGCGAGGTCGTGCCCTTCATGTCTTCGTAGTAGCGCGGATTGGCGGCATCGGGCTTGAGCTGGCTGCCGGTGGGCGTTGCGGTGGTGGCCACGCGGTTGCTGTTGTTGGTGAGGGTCATGTACGCCTCGCCATTGAGCGGGTTCACACCGCCCCATTCCGGGCGGTCCATCTTGGTGGCACCGCGGATGTCGGCGGCAATGCGGGCGTGCGTCACCACGTCGGCCTGGTCGGCAAAGGCGTAGGTGGCGTTGCTGGCGTCCAGGCCGTTCTTGCCGAAGCTCAGTTCCAGCCATTGACCCGAGCCGTCGGCATTGAACTTTGCGACATACAGCGTGCCTTCGTCGAGGTACTTGGCCCCGGCGGCCATGCCGCCATTGACGTCCTTGGCATCCCACACCGCCTTGGAGACGAACTTGTAGATGTACTCGTTGCGGGCATCGTCGCCCATGTACATCACGATCGGCTGGCCGACCACGGCGGGTGCCGGCCAGGCGCCTTCGTGGTTCATGCGACCGAGTGCCGTGCGCTTGGCTGGCGTGGCGGCGGGGTTGAAGGGGTCGATCTCGACCACCCAGCCGAAGGTGTTGGCGATATTGCGGTAGTCATCTGCCGCTGTGGCGCCGGTGACTGATGAGGTCCAGCGAACAAACAGATCGTCCGTGCCCGCCGTGTCCCAGAGGTAAGGGCTCTTTCGGTTCTCCGGCAGGCCGTAGCGGTTCAGACCGGCAATTTCCTTGGCCGCGCGTTGGGCGTTGTCGCCAGCGGCGCGCGAGACGACGTTGAGCCAGTTCTCTTCACAAGTGACGTAAGTGCCCCAAGGCGTGTATCCGTTGGCGCAGTTGTTGTTGGTGCCGCGGGTCTTCAGGCCATCGGTGGAGAACCTGGTCTTGACCAGCGCGCTGCCCTTGGCCGGGCCGGTGAACACCATCTCGGTGGCGGAGGTGACACGGCGGTTGAAGCGCGAGCCGCGCACCATGCTCATGTCACTGCCGGTCCCGCGCTTGACTTCCACCACGCTCACGCCGTGCGCATAGATTTCCTTTTCCACTTCGCCGGCCACCCGGGCGGCACCCGCCGTGATGCCGGCCGGGTGCAGGCTGTAGGGCTGCACGACGTATTCGTGGTTGACGGCGAGCAGGCCGCGGTCGGAGCGGGCAGCGTCGTATTTTCCGTCTTCGGTCAGGCCGAAGAAGTACATGCCGTCATGGCCATCGCCCACGCGGCGGTTGTAGGACTCGGCACTTTCGCTGCCGTCGTCCTTCCACGACTCGTCGCCGTAGTGCAGCGGATCACCCAAGGCATGCAGGATGCTGACCTGGTAGCCCTCGGGAACGGTCACCAGGTCGTTCAGGTTCTTGGCCACGGCGGTGAAGCCCAGTGCCAGCGCCTTGGAAGCGTCGGGCACCGGATCGTCATCCCCGCCACAGGCGGACAGGCCCAGCCCCCCCAGCAGGGCGCCGGCGGTGACACTGACGCCGCCCTTGAGTGCGCTTCGCCGGCTCAGTCTCACCACGAGGATGTCGTCCATGTGGGCGTTGGCAGTGAGGTTGACGATCTCGTTGTCGTCGTATTCGGATGCGCGGGTCGGTGACAGCGTGTGATTCGTCATTGATATAACTCCAGGTTGAAAGATGCGATAGGGGGGGATTCTTTCGAGTGTTTGTGACCGCCTTGTGACGGTCCTGCGCCGGCAACGGTGCGGCCCGCCCGTCCCGGCGGGGTTCAACTTGGTACCATGCCGGTTCGATTCACGCTGTGGCTTGTCTGATCCATGGAGGAAAACGTCCCCCGCATCGCCCGAGAGCCCGCGCCGCAGGGCCCGGTCGCGCGCACGCTGGGCCGCTGGACGGCCGCGCAGCTGACGATGCCGGGTGTATGGTCCGCGGTCGAGGCCAGCCTGGCGGCACTGAAGGCGGAGCCCGGGATCCGCTGGGACCTGCGCGACCTGCAGCGGCTGGATCATCTGGGTGCGCAGGCGCTGTGGAACCATTGGGGCCACCAGTGGCCGGCGCAACTGGAAGTGCTGCCCGATCAAAGAGCCATGCTGGAGCGGGTGGCCCGCTTCGCGGTGGTGCCGCCACCTTATCGGCGGCGCACGCTGTGGGAATACTTTCTGGGCCTGGGCGAGTTGCTGTTCAAGCTGACCGACCATGCCCGCGACCTCTTGCGTCTGATCGGCCAGCTCATGCTGGACCTGATGCGCCTGGTCCGTGACCCGCGCGACGGCCCCTGGCGTGACGTCACCGGGCACATCTATCAAATCGGCGCCACCGCGCTGCCGATCACCGCGCTGGTCGGCTTCCTGATCGGGGTGGTGCTGGCCTACCTCACCTCGCAGCAGCTGCGGCTGTTCGGCGCGGAGATCTACATCGTCAACATCCTGGGTCTGTCCTTGATCCGCGAGCTCGGCCCGGTGCTGGCCGCCGTGCTGATCGCCGGGCGTTCCGGCTCGGCCATCACCGCGCAGATTGGGGTGATGCGTGTCACCGAGGAGCTGGACGCCATGCGTGTCATGGGCATCCCGCAAGGTTTCCGGCTGGTGATGCCGCGGGCGATGGCCATGGCGCTGGCCATGCCGCTGATCACGCTGTGGACGACGGTGTCAGCGCTGGTGGGCGGCATGCTGGCGGCCGATCTGGTGCTGGGCATCACGCCCTCGTACTTCATCAACAACCTGCCGCGCGCGGTGATGGTGAGCAACCTCTGGCTGGCCATGGGCAAGTCGGTGGTGTTCGGCCTGATGATCGCGCTGATCGGCTGCCATTACGGCCTGCGTGTCAAGCCCAACACCGAAAGCCTGGGGCAGGGCACGACGGCCTCGGTGGTCACCTCGATCACGGTGGTGATCCTGATCGACGCGCTGTTTGCCGTGATCTTCAAGAACATCGGAATCTGACGCATGACGCCGCCACCCGCCACCGCACCCGACGCGGCCGCCGCGCCATCCCCGGTCCGCCCGCCCGTGGTTGAGATCCGCGGGCTGTGGTCGGTGTTCCACACCGCCGGCGTCGACATGGTGGTGCACAAGGATCTGAACCTGACGGTGCCGCACGGCGAGATGCTGGCCATCGTGGGTGGCTCCGGCAGTGGCAAGACGGTGCTCTTGCGCCAGATCCTGGGGCTGCAGACGCCCTCGCGCGGCACCGTCACCGTGCTGGGCAAGCCGGCGGCGGTGCTCGGCGCCAAGGGCGCGGCGAGCCGCGTGGGCATGCTGTTCCAGCACGGCGCGCTGTTCTCGGCCTTCACCGTGCTGGAGAACATCGCTTTTGCGCTGCGCGAACTCAAATGTCTGCCCGACAACCTGATCCGCGACGCTGCGCTGCTCAAGCTGCAGATGGTCGGGCTGGACGTGAAACATGCGCACAAGATGCCAGCCGAGCTGTCCGGCGGAATGATCAAGCGCGTGGCGCTGGCGCGTGCGCTGATCATGGACCCGCCGCTGTTGTTGCTCGACGAGCCCACGGCCGGGCTTGACCCCGAGAGTGCCGACGCCTTCTGCAACCTGTTGCGCTCGCTGCACCACGAACTGGGCCTCACGGTGGTGATGGTGACGCACGACCTCGACACGCTGTTCGAGCTCAGCACCCGGGTGGCGGTGGTGGCCGACCAGCGGATCATCGTCAACGCCCCGCCGCGCGAAGTGATTGCCTTCCCGCACCCCTTCATTCATGATTTTTTCCTCGGCGAACGGGGCCAGCGCGCGATGGAATTGCTGCGCGAATACCCGTTCACGGTGTAAAAAGGAAACCTTATGGAAAACAAAGCCCATGCCCTGGCCGCCGGCGCCTTTGTGCTGATGGTGGCGGCGCTGCTGGTGGCCATGGCCTGGTGGCTCAGCCGCGAAGGCGGCGTGCGCGTGAACTACGAACTCAGCTCGCGCGAATCGGTCAGTGGCTTGAACCTGCAGGCGGCGGTGCGCTTCAAGGGCGTGCCGGTCGGCAAGGTCACCGCCATCAATTTCGACCCCAAGGTACCAGGCAACGTGCTGGTGCGCATCGCGGTGGACACCACCGCCCCGATCTCCCAGGCCACTTTTGCCACCCTCGGCTACCAGGGTGTCACCGGTATTGCACATGTGCAGCTGGAAGACGGACCGGGCCCGAAGACGCCGCTGGTGTCGGTCGACGGGGAAATTCCGCGCATCCCCGTTCGCCCCGGCCTGGTGGGCCGCATCACCGACCAGGGCACCCAGCTGCTGGTGCAGGTGGAGGAGGCCACCCGGCGCATCAACCAGCTGTTGTCCCCGGAGAACCAGAAGCTGCTGATGGGCGTGGTCGGCAACGCGGGTGAGGCCGCCCAGGGCTATCGTCAGCTCGCCGAAGATCTGCGGGCCCTCCTGCAGGCACCGCCCGGCGTGGCCAAAGTCACCGTACCTGAATTGCTGAACACCACGCGCGGCACGCTGCAGTCGCTGCAAGCCACCTCGGGCGAAGCCCGTCAGACGCTGCAGCGCCTCAATGAAAAGGGCGGCGCGGTGGACAGGCTGGCCGAAGGCGTGGATGCGCTGGCCCAGAGCGCTGGCACGCTGAACGCCACCACGCTGCCGCGCCTGAACCGCATGAGCGACGATGCCACGCGCGCCGCGCGCCAGTTGGGGCGCACCGCCGGCAACCTGGGCGAAAACCCGCAATCCCTGCTGTATGGCAACGGCCCCTTGGCGCCCGGGCCCGGCGAGCCCGGTTTCTCGGCGCCGGCCGCCGCCCGTTGAGCCGGCATTCGATGAAAGTGTCACCGAACATGACTTCAACTTCCGTAGCAAACAGCGACCGCCGTGCGCTGGGATGGGCTGGTTTTTTCCTTTCCATCCTGTTGATCGGCGGCTGCAGCGCCCTGCCGGACAAGCCGGTGCGCCCCGCGGTCTACGACTTCGGACCTGGCCTGGTTCCCAAGGCGACGCCCGCGCCGGCGGCATCGGGGGTTGCTTTGTCGCCGCTGCTGCTGGCCGACATCGAGGCGCCGGCCACCGTCGACGGCACGGCCGTGCTCTACCGGCTGGCCTATGCGGATGTGCAGCAGCTGCGCCCGTATGCCCAAGCCCGCTGGAGCATGCCGCCCGCACAGCTCGTGCGCCAACGCCTGCGCGACCAGCTCAGCCAGCAGCGCGTGGTGCTCAACCCCGCCGAAGGGCCGGCTGGCTGGATCCTGCGGCTGGAGCTGGAGGAGTTCACGCAGGTGTTCGAGACGCCCGATCGCTCGGTGGGTCTGGTGCGCCTGCGTGCCACCCTGCTGGAGACGGTGAACGGACGTGAGCGCCTGGTGGCCCAGCGTCGCTTCACCGTCCAGCGGCCTGCGGCCAGCGCCGATGCGCCTGGTGGCGTGCGCGCGCTCACCGCCGCCAGCGATGTGGCCACCGACGAGATTGTTCAATGGCTGTACCAAGCGCCAGCGGGCGTGCGTTGAGGCGGGCCAGGGCTGCACGGCGCGCCGCAGGACACCATGACCCCGCTTGAAACAAGCCTGGCGAGGGCCGGCCTGGAACCGACGGGCACCGGCCTCAAGCTCTCCGCCTTCGGGCCGCACTGGCTGCACGACAGTCCGCTGCTGGAGGACTTCACCTTGGCCGAAGCCGACATCGTCGGCGCCGCCATGCTTGGCGCGCGGGCCACCGCGGGCCAGGTTCTGGTGGCCGAAGGGGAGGTGGGCGACTGGATGCTGGTGGTGCTCAGTGGCACCGTGGATGTGACCCGCCGCGTCGGTGCGGATCTGGGAGAAACCGTGCGCCTGGCCGTCATCCGGGCCGGCGCCACGGTCGGCGAGATGTCGATGCTCGACGGCGAGCCGCGTTACGCCAGTTGCACCGCCATCGATGCCGTGGAATTCGCGGTGCTCACCCGCCAGGCCGTGGCCCGCCTGATCCACGAACACCCGGCCGTGGGAGCCAAGCTTCTGGTCAAGATCACCCAGCTGCTGGCCCAGCGCCTGCGCAATACCACGCAGCAACTCACGCGCCTGCTGGATAGCAGAACTCAGCAGGGCGCTGCCGGGCGCGGCGAGAACCGGGCCTTGTGACGAATCGAAGCTCGGAGCGCGGGAGATTGATCCGCGGCAAACCGGCAAGAGGGCAAAACGCGTAGCCTTGGCATAACGATGAAGAACCGGCCTTATAGGAGTCCACCATGCGCACCGATGCACCGCAACCCGACATTGAGGAAATTGCGCCCGACGAGGAGCTGCTCCGGGTGGATGAGACGGCGGCCATCATGGTGCGGCCTGACGGCTATTACTGGCAGGCAGAGGACAGTCGGCAGGAGTTCGGGCCCTTTGCCAGCGTGGAACAGGCGCTGGCTGACATGGCCGAGGCCGATGGGGAAGCGCCTGAGCCCGGCGAGACCTTGCAGGAGGCCGAGGACGAGATCGGCATCGCCGACTGGATCGACCCCGACACCGGCGATCCGGCCGAGGGATTCCTGCGCCCGCGCCTGGAGGCCGACTGAGCGGCGGCGGCCGGGTTCAGGGGTTATATTTTCATAGCGTGTTGTGACCGGCTGGCGCTGGATTTTGGCTGTTTTCATTTGAAATTCCCGTTGAAGCCGGTTCTGCACGGCCCTGCCGTGCCTTCGGCGTTCAAGTACCATCCCCGGCAACCCCATTCGCCCGCAGCGGGCCCCAACGGAGAAAGCCATGTTCAGTCATGTGATGGTCGGCGTCAGTGATCTTGATGCCTCAAGGAAGTTTTACGACGCGCTGCTCGGCACGCTGGGCATCGGCCCGGGCGTGGCCAACAAGGCCCGCTATTTCTACCGCAGCCCTACGGGCACGTTCGGCATCACCATCCCCATCAACGGCGAACCCGCCACGCACGCCAATGGCGGCACCATCGGCTTCACCATGTCCTCCCCCGAGCAGGCGGAGGCCTTCCATGCCGCGGGCGTGGCCCACGGCGGCACCACCTGCGAAGACCCGCCGGGCTGGCGCGAGGCCTCCGTGGGCAGGCTTTACCTGGCCTACCTGCGCGACCCCGACGGGAACAAACTCTGCGCCTTGTACCGGCCTGCCCAGTGAGGCGGTCCCGCCGCCGCTGGCTGCTGGGCGCCGCGCTGGGGCTGGCGCTGGCCGGCTCGGGCTGTACGCCTTCCGGGCCGCGCAGCGTCACGCTGTCGCTGGACCAGATGCAGGAGAAGCTGGCCACGCGCTTTCCGCGGCGCTATCCGGTGGCGGGGCTGGCCGAGCTCAATCTGCAGACCCCACGGCTGAGCCTGCGGCCCGAGCGCAATCGCCTCAATGCCGTGATGGCCGTGGAGGCCAGCGGCCCGGCGCTTCGGCGCACCTACAGCGGCAGCATGGACGTGGACTTCGCCCTGCGTTTCGAGCCCTCCGACCAGACCGTGCGCGCCACCGAACTGGAGGTGCTCGCGCTGCAGTTCGAGGGCCTGCCGGCCAAGGCCTCCACCTTGCTGACCGGGCTGGGGCCGGCGCTGGCGCAGCAGGCGCTGCGCGAGGTCGTGCTGGTCCAGGTGCGCCCCCGCGACCTGGCGCTGGCCGACAGCCTAGGCCTGCAGCCCGGGCGCATGACCGTGACGCCGCAAGGCCTGGTGATCGAACTGGCCCCCCGGCCGCAACCCTGAGGCCCCCACCATGAGCAAGGAACAGGCTCGACAGAGCGAACTGAAGAAGATGGAGTTGTGCGACTCCTGTGCCGCCATCCAGCGCAACTGGCGCCGCGCCCCGGGCCATGCGGAGCTGGTGCAGCGCGGCAACCGCAAGGAAGAGCGCGGCGCCCACACTGTCACCATCACCCGCTACGAGTGTGACCGCTGCGGCACCGCCTGGGAGTACGAGAACGACAAGGCCAACCAGCACGCCGGCTGGTCGGTAGTGGGGCGCTAGGCGGGCCCGGAGCGGCTCAGGCGGGTTGCAGCGGAAAGCTCACCCGGGGTGCGGCGGCGGCCCGGGCGCGCCAGGTCCGGCTCACGGGGGGTGCAGCCGGTGCCATCGACAGGCTCAGCGAGGCTGACCCCAGGGCATAGATCAGGGCGCGCCGGTGCTCGGTGGCGGTGAATTGGTCGCCGGCATCGAGCACGATGTCGCGCGGATCGCCGTCGAGGGTGACCCACAGGCTGCCGCTGCGGCACAGGATCTGCACACCCGCGGCATCGGAAACGTTGAACAGGGCCTTCGGTTCGAGAGACAGGTCGAGGTGGTGGGTCGCGGTGTTCATGACAGTCCTTTCACATGCGTTGTGGGACTGAATATACTGAGCACCGCCATAGTCTACAAACGGTGAATTCGAATCTATAGCATGCGCTCAAGGAATGTCAAATCACTCCCGTCCGGCACGGTGGCCCACGGCATCCGACGCTCGGAGCTGCCGCCGCTGCATCTGCTGTACACCTTCGAGGCAGCCGCGCGCACGCTGAGTTTTACGGTGGCCGCGGGCGAACTGTTCCTCACCCAGTCGGCGGTCAGCCGGCAGATCCAGCAGGTCGAAGAAGCGCTCGGCGCGCACCTGTTCGAGCGTCGCCACCGGGCCCTGGCGCTCACCGAAGCCGGCCAGGTGATGCAGCGCGCGGTGGTCGATTGCCTGGCACGCCTTCGCGACGCCACTGCCAGCGTGCGTGCGACGCAGCCGGGCCGGCAGATCGCCATCACCACCACGCCGGGCTTTGCCTCCTTGTGGCTGATCCCGCGCCTGGCCCGGTTCACCGCCAGCCACCCACAGGTGGACGTGCGGATTTCCGCGACGCTGGAGGTGCTGGACCTGCAGCGCAGCGCGATCGATGTGTCGGTGCGGCTGACCACGCTCGACAAGGGCCTGGGCCGGCCTCTGTTCGAGGAGCAGGTGCTGCCGGTGTGTGCCCCGCAGCTGTTGCAAGACCGCTCGAAGCCGCTGGTGCGGCCGGCCGATCTGGCCCATCACACGCTGCTGGCCATCGACACCCCGCGCGGGCAGTCGCTGACCATGGACTGGGAGCCCTGGTTCAAGGTCATGGGCCTGCCGGAGATCCGCATGAAGAATACCTTGCGGTTCTCCCAGTACTCCGACGTGGTGGCCGCTGCGGTGGCCGGCCAGGGGGTTGCGATCGGACGCCTGCCGCTGCTCGATGCCCTGTTGCGCGATGGCCGGTTGGTCGCCCCCTTCAGCGGGGCCGCTTCGCATTTCGGCTATTTCGTGACGGTCGCGCCCCGCGCCGCCGCCAACGCGGATGCGCAGGACTTCGTGCGCTGGCTGGCGTCAGAAGGCGAGGCGGCCAGGGCCCTGCAGCCGCCCGGCAAGCCGGACGTCCTTGCCTGACAATGCGGGGCCCGGCCCGGTCGGCCGCTTACAAGGACACGCCATGACCTACCCCAACACCCAGCTCTTCATCAACGGCCAGTGGCAGGACGCCGCCGATGGCAAAAGCCTGGCGGTTTTCAACCCCGCCACCGGCCAGGAAATCGGCCGCGTGGCCCATGCCGGCATCGCCGATCTGGACGCGGCGCTGGCCGCCGCCCAAAAGGGCTTCGAAACCTGGCGCGACCTGCCCGCCATCGAGCGCAACAAGATCATGCGCCGCGCCGCCGCGCTGATGCGCGAACGCGCCGGCGCCATTGGCGCCCTGCTGACGCAGGAGCAGGGCAAGCCGCTGGTCGAGGCCAAGGGCGAGGCCATGGCCGCCGCCGACATCATTGAATGGTTCGCCGACGAAGGCCTTCGCGTGTATGGCCGCATCGTGCCCTCGCGCTTCAACCTGGCCACGCGCCAGATGGTGCTGAAAGACCCGGTGGGCCCGGTGGCGGCGTTCACGCCGTGGAATTTCCCGATCAACCAGGTGGTGCGCAAGATGGCCGCGGCGCTGGCCACGGGCTGCTCGATGATCGTCAAGGCCGCGGAAGAAACCCCGGCCTCGCCGGCCGAGCTGATCCGCGCCTTTGCAGACGCCGGCATCCCGCCCGGCGTGCTGGGGCTGGTGTACGGCAACCCGGCCGACATCTCCAACTACCTGATCCCGCATCCGGTGATCCGCAAGATCACCTTCACCGGCTCCACGCCGGTGGGCAAGCAGCTCGCCGCGCTGGCCGGCAAGCACATGAAGCGCGTGACCATGGAACTCGGCGGCCACGCCCCGGTGATCGTGGCCGAAGACGCCGACGTGGCGCTGGCCGTGAAGGCTGCGGGCGGTGCCAAGTTCCGCAACGCCGGCCAGGTCTGCATCTCGCCGACGCGCTTCCTCGTGCACGAGAGCATCCAGAACGACTTCGCCGCCGCGCTGGTCAAGTACACGCAGAGCCTCAAGGTGGGCGACGGCGCCGCCGAGGGGACCACGATGGGCCCGCTGGCCAACCCGCGCCGCATCACCGCCATGGCCGAGTTCACGCAGGACGCGGTGCAGCACGGCGCCACCGTGGCCACGGGCGGCGCGCGCATCGGCGATGTCGGCAACTTCTGGCAGCCCACCATCCTGACCGGCGTGCCGCTGTCGGCCAAGGTCTTCAACGACGAGCCCTTCGGCCCGATGGCGGCAATCCGCCCGTTCAACACGCTGGATGAAGCCATCGCCGAGGCCAACCGCCTGCCGTTCGGCCTGGCGGGCTACGCCTTCACCAAGTCGCTGAAGAACGCCGACCTGCTGGCCCGCCGGGTCGAAGTCGGCATGCTGTGGGTCAACATGCCGGCCCTGCCTTCGGCCGAGATGCCCTTTGGTGGCATCAAGGACTCCGGCTACGGCTCGGAAGGCGGCCCCGAGGCGATGGACGCCTACCTGAATGCACGCTCCGTGGCGATCATGAACGTCTGAGCGGCAGGCACCCGCGCGGGTGCGCCGCGCAGGGCCCTATCACCCGCGTGACAGGCGCCCAAGCTTCGGGCAGGGCGAAGCTTGCTAGGCTGCGATCCATGCAGATCTCCGAATTCGCCGCGCGGTGCGGCGTCACCGTCCACGCCCTGCGGCACTACGAGGCTTTGGGTCTTCTGAAGCCCGGGCGCAGCGCGGGCGGTTACCGCACCTACGAGCCTGCGCAGCGGCGCGAGGTCGTCTTCATCGCCATGTCGCGCAAGGCCGGCTTTTCCTTGCCGGCCATTGCGGAAAAGCTGCCGGCGTTTCGCACCGGGCGCCTGGGCATCGGGCAGATGGTCGAGGCCCTTCAGGACCGCATCGCCGAGATTGACCAGCAGCTGCGTGAGCTGCACAGCCTGCGCGCGGAGCTGCATGCCCACATCGCCTGGCTGCAGGCACGGCGGCCGGCATCGCCGGCCAAGGCCTTTGGATCCACCCGAAAAAGGAAAACCCTATGAACGCCCCTGCGTCCCACGCATCGCCCGCCTTCCAGCAACTCGAACGCCTTGTGCTGTCCATGCCCATGGCCCAAACCCTGGGCTTGAAGTTCACCCGCATCGCGCCCGGCGAGGTGGATCTTGAAATCCTCGTGCAGGAGGCCTTCACCTTTCGGCCCGGCCAGTTGCAGGCCACGCCCGTCTTTGCCATCGGTGACTTTGCCGCCGTGGCCGCCGCCGGCACGACACTGCCGCTGGGCTGGATCAACGCGACGGTGGACGCCACCCTCAAGCTCATTGCGCCGGCGCAAGGGGTCGCCTTGCGGGCGCGTGGCCGGGTGATCGATGCGGGCAAGCTGCTGACGGTGTGCGCGGCCGATGTCTACGCCGTGGCGGACGACGGGCAGGAGACGCTGTGCGCCACCCTGCTGGGCACGGCACGCAATATCGACATGAACCCGCGACCCAGGTAAGGGGCTCTGTTCAGCGCGGCGCTGGATCCGGTATCAAACTCATAGCTGGACAGGACCATTCCACGCTGGGGATTGGCCAAAAAAGCTTGAAAATTCTGAAAAACCCGCGTTCCGGCGCCGCAAGCCGCCTGCACCGGCCCCTGAGCCGCCTCAGTGGGCCACCGTGAAGCGCTGCCGGATGTGGCGGCCGGTTTCGATCTCGTCCACGATGGCCACGGCCAGGTCGGCCACCGAGATGCCGGCGGGTGCCTCGCCCACGCCGGGCAGCAGGTCGTCCAGCCCCAGGCGGTACTGGCCGGTGCGCGCGCCGGGCGCCAGCGCGATGGGGGGCGAGAGGAACACCCAGTCCAGCGCCGTTTCCAGCTTCAGCTGGTTCAGCGCCTCGCGCGCCGCCAGCGCGCCCTGCTTGTATTCGGCGGGGAAGGGCGGCGTGTCCACCAGCTGCAGGCCCGGGGCTACAAACAGGCTGCCGGCGCCGCCCACGACCAGCAGGCGCTTCAAGCCGGCCTGCTTCACGCCCTCGATGATGGCGCGGGTGCCCTGCAGGAAGAGCTCGTAGATCCGCGGCTCGGTCCAGCCGGGGTTGTAGGCGCTGACCACGGCGTCGTGCCCGGCCACGGCGGTGGCCACCTGCGCGGCGTCCAGCGCGTCGGCGGCGACGACCGTCAGGCCGGGCTGGGGCGTGAGCTTGCCCGGGTTGCGCGCCAGCACGGTGACGGCGCGGCCGCGGCTCAGCAGTTCGGCGAGGACGGGGGCGCCGACAAAACCTGTGGCGCCAATCAATGCGACTTTCATGGAGATCTCCGGTGTGTTCAGGAAGGCTTTACTTTGATGACTTCATGAAACCTTGAATAGACGGTCAATTTCGCCAATACTGTGAAGTAAAACTAAATAAACGAGGTTTTCCATGGACCAGCTCAAACGCATGGCCGTCTTTGCCGAGGTGGTGGCGGCGGGCTCGCTCACCGCGGCCGCACGGCGACTGGGCATGACGCCCTCGGCCGTCAGCCAGCACCTGCGCCAGCTCGAAGGCGCGCTCGGCCTGGCGCTGCTGCACCGCTCCACCCGCAAGCTCACGCTCACCGAGGCCGGCGCGCGCTACATCGAGGGATGCACGGCGATGGTGGCTGCTGCGCGCGCGGCCGAGCAGGCGCTGGAACGCCACCGCGACGAGCCGGAGGGCGAGCTGCGCATTGCCGCGCCCATCGGCTTCGGCGGCCTGCTGGCCCGGGCCCTGGCCCCGTTGCGCCGGCACCCGCGGCTCACGCTGCAGCTGTTGCTGGACGACGCGCTGGTGGACCTGATCGACGCGCGGGTGGACATCGCCCTGCGCGCCGGCAGCCTGCCGGATTCCAGCCTGGTGGCCCGCAGGCTGGGCAGCATGGGCACCCAGATGTGCGCCGCGCCCGCCTACCTGGCCGAGCGCGGCTGGCCGGGCACGCCGCAGAACCTGGCGCAGCACGACTGGCTGGGCGCCCGGCCTTTCGGCACCGCGACGCAGAGCCTGGTGCTGCACAACGACGCCGGTGAGACGGCCACGGTGCAGGTGAACAGCCGTGCCCAGGCCAGCCAGGTCACGGCCCTGCACGCGCTGTGCGTCGAGGGCTGGGGCATCGGCGTGGTCGTCAGCGAGGACGACCGTCGCGCCTTGGCCGACGGGCGCCTGGTGCCGGTGCTGCCGGGCTGGCAGTTGCCCGACCTGCCGGTCTATGCCGTCACGCCCCGGCGCGGCGAGCAGCCGGCCAAGGTGCGCCATGCCCTGGCGCTGCTGGCGGCGCACTTTGATCTTTTGCCGGGTCCCGCGGCTGGGTGACCCGTGAACCGGCCGGGTCTTGCCCGTCCGGGGCTGGGCCGCACCGGGACCTGTGTGGGCATGCGCACAGAGCCAATGGGCGGCGCCCGCCACACTCGCGCCAGGCACTGGACGCTCCCGGATCCAGTCATGCCAACCCTCCGTGCCCACGACCCCCACCATTCTCACGTCCTTGATGCGTTTTCTGCTGGGCCTGGCCGCGGCCCTGCTGGCCACGCTGGTGCTGGCCGCCCTGTTCATCGCGGTCTTCGGCTGGAACTGGCTGCGCGCCCCTCTGGAGCGCGTGGTGCTGCAGAAGACCGGAAGGGAACTGGCCATCCACGGCGACCTGACGGTGAAGTTCGGTTGGCCCCAGGTGCGCCTGCGCGGCGCCACGCTGACCTTTGCCAACCCGGCCTGGACCCAGGAACGGTACATGGTGGCGGCCACCAGCGTCGAGGTGGCGGTCGATGTGCCCCAGCTGCTGCAACGCCATCTCACCTTCCCCGAAGTGCGCCTGCAGCAGGCCACGGTGTTCCTGGAGACGTCCGCTGACGGGCGCAAGAACTGGCTGCTGGACCTGGCGCAGCAGGACGAGAACGCCCGCATCCGCATCGGGCGCATCGCGCTGGACCGTGCCCAGCTGGGGTATGACGACGTCGCCCGAAAGACCCGCCTTCGGGCGACACTGTCGACCGGCGCGGATGGGACCGAACACAGCGCCACCGCCGACCTCCAGTTCACCGCAAACGGCCGTTACAAAGGGCTGGAGGTCAAGGCCCAAGGCAGCGGCGGGCCCGTGCTGGCGCTGCGTGACACGACCCATCCGTACCCGTTGAAGGCGCAGGTCAGTCTGGGGCGCACCGAGGCGACGCTCGAGGGCACCGTGACCGGCTTGCTGGCGCTGGACGCCGTCGACCTGCGCATGGCGCTGCGCGGCGACAGCCTGGAGCAGCTCTATCCGCTGTTGGGCATCGCATTTCCGGCCACGCGGGCCTATAGCACGGCGGGTCACCTGCTGCACACGGGCAGCACCTGGCGCTACGAGCAATTTACCGGGCGCGTCGGTGCCAGCGACATCGCCGGCTTCGTGCAGGTGGTCACGGGGGGCAAACGCCCCGCGCTGACGGCCGGCCTGACCTCTCGCGTGCTCGCCCTGGAAGATCTGGGCCCGGTCATTGGCGCGCGCCCGGGCAGCGCGGCGCGGGCGGCGGCGTCACCGGTGGGGCGGGCTCGTGTGCTGCCCGACCTGCCGTTCAAGACCAACCGCTGGGACTCGGTGGACGCCGAGGTTGACTTGAGCGCCAAATCCCTGCGCCACGCCAAGGCCCTGCCGCTGGAGAAGCTGGTGGCCCACCTCAGCCTGCGGGACGCGGTGCTGACCCTGGACCCCCTCAACTTTGGCCTGGCCGGCGGCCAGCTCGACACCCGTGTCACGCTGGATGGGCGCAGCCAGCCGATCCAGGCGCATGCCCAGGTGCGGGCCCGCAAGGTGTTGCTGTCCCGACTGTTTCCGACGGTGAATCTGAACAGGAACAGCATCGGCCAGGTCAACGGGCAGTTCGATCTGACCGGCAAGGGCGATTCGGTGGGCAGTCTGCTGGCCAGCTCCAACGGCAAGCTGGGGCTGGTGGTGGCGGGCGGCGAGGTCAGCAAGCTGATGATGGAAAAAATCGGGTTGCACCTCTGGGAGATCCTGAGCCTGAACCTGACCGGCGACCGGCTCGTGAAGCTGCGCTGCGCCGTGGCCGACTTCGACGTGAAACAGGGCCGGATGACCGCCAGCGCGCTGGTGTTCGACACCCAGGTCACCACCCTCATCGGCACGGGCACGATCGACCTGGGCCATGAGACGCTGGACCTCACGCTCAACCCCAGGACCAAGAAAACCAGCCCGCTGGCCCTGACCAGCCCCATCTACATCCGCGGCAGCTTTGCCCGCCCGACGACCGAAGTCGACAAGGGGCGTGTGGCCCTGCGTGCCATTGGCGCGGTCGGGCTGGGCCTGATCAACCCGCTGCTGGCGCTGATCCCGTTGATCGATGCCGGCCCCGGCGAGGACAGCGATTGCGGCGAGCTGGTGCGCGAGGCGCGGGCCTTGCCGCATGCGCCTGGCGCGCCCGGGAAAGTCCTGAAAAAGTAGCAGTATGTGACCGTTCCACGACGGGAACGAGCCAGAAAGCTTGAAAAGATCGCGTGACAAGCGCGCCAGAACCGCTGCGGCACGCCGTGGATGCGGGCACAATCCGCCACCGACAGTCAGCGCCCGGGCCATGGATGGCCGGGGTGCGCCAAACGGATCAGCCCCATGCTTCATTCATTGCGCAAGTCCCTGGCCGTGCTGCCGGCGGCGTTGATGTTCATCGCGTCGCTGAGCGCCGCCCCCGCCGCCCAAGCCCAACAGCCGGTTGCCCAGCCGACGCCGGCGCCGCAGACACCGGCCCAGCGCGGCCAGTACCTGGCGCAAGCGGGTGACTGCATCTCCTGCCACACGGCCAACGGTGGCGTGCCCTTTGCCGGCGGGTACCGTCTGGACACACCGTTTGGCGCTCTGCTCGCGCCCAACATCACGCCCGATCCGAAAACCGGCATCGGCCTGTGGAGCGCAGACCAGTTCTACCGGGCGATGCACGAAGGGGTCAACCGCCACGGGCAGGACATGTACCCGGCCATGCCCTACGACTTCTACACCCGCATCACGCGCGAGGACAGCGACGCGATCTACGCCTACCTGCGCACGCTCGCCCCGGTGGTCAACGCGGTGGCCATCAACCAGCTGCGCTTTCCGTTCAACCAGCGGTGGTCGATGGCGGTGTGGCGCGAGCTGTATTTCACCGAAGGCACCTTCAAGCCCGACGCCAGCAAACCAGCGTCGTGGAACCGCGGCGCCTACCTGGTGGAAGGCCTGGGCCATTGCAGTTCCTGCCACTCGCCGCGCAACGCGCTGGGCGGCATCGAGAAAGACAAGGCCTACACCGGCGCCAGCATCGATGGCTGGTTTGCGCTGAACCTGTCGTCCAACCTGCACACCGGCCTGGGCAGCTGGACGGCGGCCGATATCGCCACTTACCTCAAGACCGGCGCAGTGCCCGGCAAGACCACGGCGCTTGGCCCCATGGCCGAGGTGGTGCGCAACAGCACCTCGCACCTGACGGACGCCGACTTGGCGGCCATGGCCGAGTACCTCAAGTCGATCCCGCCGAACTCCTCGCTGCGCACCGGCAAGCCGGTGCCCGATCCGGCGCGCGCCCAGGCCGCCACGCTGTATATGGACCACTGCGGCGCCTGCCACCAGGCAGGCGGGCGCGGCATGCCTGGCGTCTTTCCGCCGCTGGCGGGCAACCCGGTCGTGATAGCGCCCGATGCAGCCAACATCGTCAAGGTGGTGCTCGGGGGCGTGCCGGCGCAAGGCAAGTACATCCCTATGCCGGGCTTTGCCTCGCAGCTGAACGACCAGCAGATTGCCGACCTGGCCAACTACGTGCGCATCAGCTGGGGCAACCAGGCGGCGGCGGATGTCACCGCTGCCGCTGTGGAAAAACTGCGCGGCCGCTGATCGAACGGCTCGCTCAGGCTTTGGCCGGCCGACCGGTGGCCTGTGCAAGCAAGGCCTTGCGGCGCAGGGTGGCGGGTATCCCGAATTGCGCCTGGTGCCACCGGGCGAGGGTGCTGGGTCCGGAAAACCCCAGCAGGTCGGCGATCTCCGCCATGGTGCGCGTGGGGTGCGCCAGGTAGCGCTCGGACAGATCCAGCCGGGCCTGATTGACGAGCGCGGAAAAGGTGATGCCATCCCGCTCCAGGCGACGGTGCACCGTGCGCCGGTCGACGCCCAGATGACGGGCCACGTTCTCCACGGAGCAGCGTCCGGTCGGCAGCAGGATCAGAACCAGCTGGCGGACCTCCTTGTCGATCGACTGGGGGTCCATGCCGACGGTGTTCTCCAGAAGCCGGCGCGCGTAACCTGCCATCACCGGGTCTGAGGAGGCAATGGGCGTGTCCAGATCGCTGCTCTTGCAGACGATGCCATCGAACTCGCAGCCGAACTCCAGCGCCGGGCCGAACAGGCGCCGGTGCAGGCTGAGGTCTACCGGGCTCTGGTGCACGAAGCACACCCGCCGCGGCCACCAGTCGTCACCCAGAAAGATGCGCAGCACGCGCATCACGGCGCCCAGCGCCAGCTCGACCGACTGGTGCATGGCCCCGGGCTCGTCGACCACCAGATCCTGCCGGATGGTCGCCAGTCCGCCGGATTCCTCGATGCGCAGCAGCAGCGACTCGTTGTGCACCCGCATGTACTGGGCGATCACGTCCAGCAGGTGGCGCACCGTGGGGGCATCACGCGCCACCAGGCCGAGCTGGCCCAGGATCGACAGGCGCCGGGTCTCCGCCATGCGCAGCCCGAAATTCTCGACCCCGGACAGGGCGGCCGAGTCCTCCAGCAGGCGGCGCACCGCCGTGGTGGGAATTTTCAGGTCGCGCTCGACCAGGCAGGCCTGGCTCAACCCCACCGAGCGGACCATCTGGTAGGGATCCAACCCCACGCTGCGCGCGATCTCGGCATAGTTCGTCAGCACGGCAGAGCGGACCAGTTCAGGCATCGGGGTTCTCACAGGGTGTCCCGAAATGCTAATTCGATGTCCCGTTATGTCAATCGAGAAACGCCCCGGCCTCGAATAATCCGTCCACTTTCTGAGCCGGAGACCCGATGACCACCGCCGATACCCCCACCGCCGCGTCCACCACCCCGCTGTGCGACCACCTGCGCCGCACCGGCGAGTGGAACCCGAACTGGACCCCCTTTGCCGAGCTCGACCCGGAGTGGACCGAGCGCTTCATGGCCGTGGGGCTCAAGCCCATGCTGGACAAGGTGCTGGACGCCAAGACCATCGAGTTCATCGCGATCGCGGTCGATGCCTCCTGCACCCACCTGTACGCGCCCGGCGTGCGCCGCCACATCCGCAAGGCGCTGGAGCTGGGCGCCACGCAGGAGCAGATCACTGCCGTCTTGCAGCTCACCAGCGTGCTCGGCATCCACACCATGAGCCTGGGCGCGCCCATCCTTCAGGAGGAGATGGCCGCATACCAGACCCGCTCACAGGCTCACGCCGACGCCGCTCACGCCTGATCTTTCGCCCCCACTATTCCCCTCACCCAAAGGACCCCACCATGCAATTCTTCGACGACTCCCTGCTCCCCGAAAACCAGCAACCCCTGGTGATCCAGGTCGCCCCGTACGGCCCCGAGTTCCTGCCCGGCGATTCGGACGACATTCCGGTGACGATGGACGAGCAGATCCAGAAAGCCGTGGACTGCTACAACGCCGGTGCGACCGTGCTGCACGTGCATTGCCGCGAAGCCGACGGCCACGGTTCCAAACGCCTGTCGCTGTTCAACGAGATGCTGGCGCGCCTGCGTGAAGCGGTGCCTTCCATGTTGCTGCAGGTCGGCGGGTCGATCTCGTTCGCGCCGGAAGACGAGGGCGGCGACGCCAAATGGCTCAGCGACGACACCCGCCACATGCTGGCTGAGCTGACACCCGCGCCGGACCAGGTGACGATCGCCATCAACACCAACCAGATGAATGTCTGCGAACTGATGAGCGCCGACGACGTGGCCGGCACGTCCCTCGCGCTGCCGGCCTACCAGGCTGCCTACAGCGAGATGACCATTCCCTCGGGCCCGGCCTTCGTGGCCGAGCACCTCAAGCGCCTGCAGACTGCGGGCATCCAGCCGCATTTCATGCTGGGCGATGTGGGCCAGCTGGAGACGGTCGAGCGGCTGATCCGCCGCGGCGTCTACACCGGCCCGCTGGTGCTGAACCACGTGATGATTGGCGGCGGTGCCGACGGCCCCAGCCCCTACAACCTGATGGAGTTCGTGCGCCGCACGCCCCCTGGCGCGGTGCTGACCATCGAGGGCATCATGCGCACCGTGGCGCCGCTGGGCGCGATGGCCATCGCCATGGGCCTGCACGTGCGCTGCGGCATCGAGGACAACCTCTGGGGCCGGAAGGGCGAGCGCATGACCAGCGTGCAGCAGGTCGAACAGCTGGTGCGCATTGCCCGTGAACTGCACCGCGACGTGGCCACCGGCGCGCAGGCGAAGGCCATCTACAGGATCGGCGAGCATTACGCCAGCGCCGATGAAACGCTGGAGCGCCTGGGCCTGGCGCCCAACCGGCCTGCCGGCGTGCGCGGCATGCCGCTGCGCCTGGCGGCCTGATTGGCCTGCAGGTATCCAACTTTCATTTCCTGAACACCGAGGAGACACCCATGAATTTCACACGCCGCGTCCTTTCCCTGACCGCCCTGGCCTGCGCCGCCCTGGCCGCAACCGGTGCCGCCCTGGCGCAATTCCCGGACAAGCCCATGAGAATTGTCGTCGGCGCGCCGGCCGGCGGCACAGCCGACATCGTGGCCCGCACCCTGTCTGAAGGCCTGGCGCAGCAGCTCGGGCAGCCGGTCATGGTCGACAACAAACCCGGCGGCGCCGGACTGATCGGTCTGCAGGAAGTGCTCAAGGCGCCGCGGGACGGCCACACGGTACTGGTCTCGGTCAACGGCATCATCTCGGAAATCCCGCACGCGATGAAGCTGCCGGTGGACCCGATGAAGGAGCTGCGTCCGGTGGCCGAGATCGCGCGCACCGGCCTGCTGTTCGTCGGCGGACCGAACGTGCCGGCCAGCAACGTCAAGGAAGTAGTCGCCTATATCAAGGCCAATCCGGGCAAGGTCAACTACGCCTCCTACAGCCCGGGCACCTTGTCGCACACTCTGGGCCTGGAGTTCAACAAGCTGGCTGGCACGGACATGGTGCACGTCGGCTACAAAGGCTCGCCGCCCGCGCTGACCGACCTGATCGGCGGCCACGTGTCCTTCATGTTCGACGGCCCCGCCACGTCCATCCCGATGATCAAGGGCGGCAAGATCAAGGTGTTCGCCACCACCGCGCCGGCGCGCCTGTCGATGCTGCCCGACGTTCCGACCTTTGCCGAACTGGGCTACAAGGACCTGACCGAAACCGCATGGATGGGCCTGTTCGTCACGCCCGACGTGCCGGCTGCCGCGCAAGCCCGCCTGCGCGAGGCCGTGGTGAAGGTGCTGGAGCAGCCCGCCGTGCGCCAGCGCTTTGCCGGCATGGGGCTGGACATGGTGCCCTCGGCGTCCGCCGACGAACTGGCCCGCTCGCTGCGCGCCGCCTCCGACCGCCAGGTCGCCACGCTCAAGGCGGTCGGCTTCAAGCCGGAATAAGGTGCGTAATCCCCTGTCGGTCAAGGAACCGGTCGCGTTGGTCACCGGCGCCGGCCCGGGTCTGGGCGGCGCCCTGGCCATCGCGCTGGCCGCGGCCGGCGCCCGGCTGGTGATCTGTGATATCGACCCAGACCGGCTCAATGGCACGGCAGAAAAGATCCGCTCGATGGGTGGCGAGGTCCTGAGCCTGCCCTGCGATGTCTCCGACAGCGCCGCCGTGGACGCGATGTTCACCCAGGCCGCGCAGCACTTTGGCACGGTGCACGTGCTGGTGAACAACGCCGCCCTGGTCCCCGCGCGCCCGGTCGACCAGCAGCGCCGCAGCGAACACTACGCCTACCTCACGACGCCCGAGCCGCGCCGCTCGCTGGGCTTCACCAGCGCCATGAGCGACGAAGAATGGCTGCGCTTCTGGAACGTCAACGTGCATGGCGTCTTCTACTGCACCCGGGCGGCCCTGCGCATGATGGAGCCGCAGCGCTACGGCCGCATCGTCAACATCGCCTCGGTGGCGGGCATTTCCGCGATGAGCGTGCACAGCCCGCACTACAGCGCGACCAAGGGCGCCGTCGTGGCTTTCACCAAAGCCATGGCGGCCGAGGTGGCCGGCGCCAACATCCAGGTGAACGCCATCGCGCCGGGCGGCGTGTTTACGCCGGACTTCGAGGCCTACCTGCAGACCCTGGACGAGGCGGGACGCAACCGGTTCTGGCAATTGATCCCCGCCGGGCGCCTGGGCACGATGGACGAGTACGCCGCCACGGTGGTGCACCTGGCCTGCGACCCGCACTACCTGGTGGGCCAGATCATCAGCCCCAATGGCGGCTGCGTGATTTGAGGGTGCGTGCGATGAGCGATTCATGGAGACCGGTGGCGGGGCTGTCGGATCTGCCCCCCGGCAGCCGCAAGCTCGTGCGGATCGACGGTCACAGCCTGCTGCTGTTCAACGTGGACGTTGGCCTCCACGCCGCTGCCGACAGCTGCCCGCATGCCGGCGCCTGGCTGGGTGGCGGCACACTCAGCGGCACCGTCCTGCGCTGTCCGGCGCACGGGTTGCATGCGCGGGGAAGCAGGCCTGACGGTTCGCGTTTACCCGGTGCGGGTCGAGGGCGAGGCGGTCTCGGTGAACCTAGCGCTTGAGTCTGGCGATGCCGCGCAGGCCGCTGGAATTCAAGCGGGATAGCTACTGTTTCCATAGCTGACTATGACCGTCCCGCGCTGGGGAAAGGCCAAAAAAGCTTGAAAGCATCAAAAACACGGCGTCCTGGTACAGACGCAGCCTGTGCAGGCCGCAGGCGATCAGCCCACGGCCTGCACCGCGTGTCAGGTCGCTGGTGTGGACGCTGCAGCCGGCGCCAGCCGCGCATACCAGTCGATGCGCCGGGTCAGCACCATCACCGCCGCCAACACGACGAACAAGGCCACGGCGCCGATGACCAGCGCGGTCTGCTCCAGCTGCAGCAGCAGGTACAGCGTGCCGTACAGCGCGGCGATGCCCAGCCCGAAGGGGATTCCGCGGCGCACGCTGCCCAGCATGTGGCTTGCGTAGAAGGCCAGCAGGGTGACGCACGCGGTGGCCGCGATGCCGTAGGCCAGACCAAACGGCAGGTGTTCGCCCAGGCTCACCAGCAGCAGGAAGAAGATGCACAGCGCGCTGCCCACCAGGAGGTATTGCACCGGGTGGACCCGCAGGTTTTTCATGAACTCGAACAGCCCGACTGCGACGAAGGTCAGGGCGACGAAGAGCAGGCCGTACTTGGTGGCGCGGTCGCTCAGCGTGTAGGGATTCACCGGGTCGATGAAGCTGACGCCGAAGGCGTCGGTGCAGCCTTTCTGGGCGGGGCTGTCTTCCGCCGCAGCCCCGAGGCAGACCGGCTTGCCGGCGGCGATGTCCTGCGGCGCGGTGGTGGCCAGCGCGGACAGGCGCCAGACCGCGTCGAAGCCCTGATCACCCACGGTGCGCTCGGTGGGCAGGAAGCGCCCGTCAAACGACGGGTGCGGCCAGCCGCTGGTGAAGCGCGCGGCAGTGGTGCCGGCCAGGGGCACCACCGAGAAGCGCTCGGTGCCCGCCAGTTCCAGCGCCACCTCGGCCGTGAAGGGCTCGCCGCTCTGGAGCGTCGCTTCGGGCAGCGTGGCGTGCACCCCGCGGGGGTAGGCGCGGTGCAGGGTGCCGGGCTTGAGCGCTCGGTCCTGAGCGTCCAGGCGCAGCCGGGCGGTGCGGATGCCGCGCGCGTCGCCCACCGCCACCATCAGCACGGGTGGGTCGCACTGCAGGCGCGAGTTCTTGACCGTGGCCTGGGGCTGCAGGCTGGCCAGGTCGGCCCAGCGGGCCGTCAGGTGGGCCTTCAGCGCGAAGGTGTTGACCTTGTGCAGCCCCCGGGCGCGCGGCTCCATGGCGGCGCCGGTGGTCACGTTCAGGTCGTCGGGCAGGGCCGTCAGAGCGAACTCGCGGCGCTGTTCGGTGCGAGTCTGGCTGGCGTCACTTCCCGTTGTCACGTCCCAGGTTTCGACGCAGCTTCGGTGGAGCAGTGGGCCGATCAGCGTCTGGCTGCCGGCCAGGCTCTGCGCCACGCTGCTGGTTGCCGCTTCACGGTGAACCTGGCGGTCTCGGACGATGCCGCCGATCAGGGCCAGGCCGAAGATGAGCATCAGCAGCACACCGCCGACCGCCATCATTTTGAGGAATACCGGGTGTTTCAAGAGAGCCTCCGTGATGAATGGAAGGCCAGTTTCCGGTCCGTGCGTGAGGGCTTGATGAACTGTGTGAAGCCGGTGTGAAGTCTCAGATCGCGAAGTTCAATTCAGCACGAAGCCCCGGCCCGGCCGCCGGGTCGAGGTTGACGATATTCAGGTTGCCGTGGTGCAGCGCCATGATCTGGCGCACGATGGCCAGGCCCAGGCCCGAGCCGGTGCGCTCGCCGTTGGGGCGCGGGGTTGAGAAGAAACGCTCGCCCAGGCGGGGCAGGGCATAGTCGGGCACGCCGGGGCCGGCGTCGGTCACGCTGATGCGCCCGCCCGCCAGGTCCACCCGCACGCTGCCGCCGACGGGCGAGAAGTCGATGGCGTTGTCCAGCAGGTTGCTGACGGCCAGCGCCACCAGCGCGGCCTCGAAAGGCCCGCTGCCACCGTCGCCCTGCAGGGTGATAGCGACGTTTTTCTGGCGGGCGCGGGCCTGCGCCTCGGCAATGGCCGCCTCGGCGCAGTCGCGCAGGGACGTCGGCGCATCCACCAGCAGGCTCTGGCGCTGCTCCAGCTTGCTGAGTTCCAGCAGGCGGTCGATCAGGCGCTGGATGCGCTGCACCTGCTGCTCGATCTGCCCGGCGAACACGGCGCGGTCCGCTTCCGGCAGGTCGTCCTGCAGCAGTTCGGCTGCGCCGCGGATCGCCGCCACCGGGCTCTTGAGCTCATGCGTCAGGGCGCGCACATAGCCTTCGATGTAGTCACGCCCTTCGAGGCGGGCGCGCATGGCCTCCATGGCCTGCGCCAGCTCGCCCAGCTCGCCCGGCACAAGGGGGACGTCCATCTTTTGGCCCGCCTGCACGTTCAGTGCGTAGCGGCGCAGCTTGCGGATGCTCCAGACCACCCACAGCGTGACGGCCACACCCACCCCGGCCGACAGCGCCAGCAGCAGCAGGCCGCCCAGCAGCACCTTGCGCTCCGCGCGGTCCACGAAGCGCTGCACGGTGCTCTGGGGCTTGGCCACCGTCAGCACGCCCAGGATGGCGCCGTCGCGCAGCACCGGCGCGGCCACGTACATGACCGAGGTGCGCTCGTCCGTCTGCACCGTGCGGGTCGCCCGCGCGCCGTATTCGCCGCGCAGCGTGCGGGCCACGTCGCGCCAGCCGGAATAGTCCTGCCCCTGCGCGGTGTTCTCCGAATCGAACAGCACCAGGCCCCGGGCATCGGTGACATAGACACGGAAGTCCAGCGACTGCTTGTCCAGCCCCCAGATCCGGGCATCGACCGGGCGGCTGGCGTAGTTGCGCACATGGGCGGCAAACCGGCCCTCGGTGAGGCGGCCGGCGGCCAGGTCGTCGCTGGCGAGTTCGGCCAGGATGTTGGCGGTGTCCACCATCATGTCTTCCATGACCTCGCGCACGCTGGGCCGGATCTCCACCACGAACACCCGCAGCACGAAGAACGCCGCCAGCCCGTTGAGCAGGAAGAAGACGAACAGGAGGCGGATGCCGAGCTTCATGGCTCAGATGGGATGCAGCTCAAGGCTGTAACCCATGCCCCGATGGGTGACGATGTATTCGCGCGCCGGGTCGACCTGCCGCAGCTTGGCGCGCAGCGTCTTGATGTGGGTGTCCACGGTGCGGTCGGTGCTGTCGCTGTCGTCGCCCCAGGCGGCCTCCAGCAGTTGCTCGCGCGAGTGGATGCGGCCGGGGCCGCGCAGCAGCGCGCCCAGCAGGCGGTATTCGCGCCGGGTCAGCGTCAGCGGCACGCCGTGCAGCAGGATGCGCTGGCCTGCAAGGTCCACCTCGAACCCACCCGGTGCGCTGTTGCTCAAGGCCGGCGCCATCGCGCTGCGCCGCAGCAGCGCCTTGACGCGCGCCACCAGCTCGCGCGGGCTGAAAGGCTTGCTCACATAGTCGTCGGCGCCCAGTTCCAGGCCCAGCACACGGTCGATCTCCTCGTTGCGGGCGCTCAGCATCAGGATGGGGGTCGGGCGCTGCGCGCGGACCTCGCGGCACAGGTCCAGCCCGCTGCCATCGGGCAGGCCCACGTCCAGCATCAGCAGGTCAAAGGTGCGGGCCTGCAGGGCGCGGCGGGCGTCGCCCAGCAGCAGGCAATGCAGCACGGTGAAGCCATCGCGCTCCAGCGCGTAAATGACGGTCCGGGCAATGGCCGGGTCGTCTTCCAGCAACAACAGCTTGGCCATGCTCGCCCCGGGGTATGGTCTCTCAGCGCCCCAGCACCGGGAACAGCTTGTGCAGCCCCTCGGCCATCACCTCGACGGCCAGCGCGGCCAGGATCAGGCCCATCAGGCGGGTCATGACGTTGATGCCGGTCTTGCCGAGCACGCGGGCAATCGGGCCGGCCAGTGCGAAACTCAGCGCGGTCGCCAGCGCGATCACCGCGCCGTAGCCCACCAGCGTGGCGAGTTGCCAGAAGGTCTTGGCCCGGTCGGCATAGATCACCACGGTGGACATGGTGGCCGGGCCGGTCAGCAGCGGAATGGTCAGCGGCACCACGGCGATGCTCGCGCCCATGGCGGCCTTGGCCACGCCGTCTTCCAGCTCGTGGCTGGCCGGCTTGGATTCAGCGGGCTGCGCGTTGAGCATGTTCAACGAGCTGATCAGCAGCAGCATGCCGCCGCCCACCTGAAAGCTCGCCAGCGAGATGCTGAAAAATTCGAGGATCTTCAGGCCCAGCAGGGCGCTGGTGGCGATCACGGCGAAGGCGCTGAAGGACGAGATCCAGATCGTCTTGATGCGCTGCTCGCGCGAGAAGCCCTGCGTGTAATGGATGAAGAACGGTACGATCGCCAGCGGATTGACGATGGCCAGCAGGGTGATGAGGGGCTTGAAGTCCATGGGCTATTGTGGCGCGCCAGGCGTCCTTCGCCGAAACATTCCCCAGCCCTCCATGTGCAGCACCTGCTCGCCGCGCTGGTTGAACATGGCCCACACCGTGCGCACAAGGCCCACGTCCAGGCGCTTCGTCATGGGCCGCGACTCGATCACCGTGTGCTGCAGGCGCAGCGTGTCACCGGGGAAGACGGGCTTGAGCCACTTGATGTTCTCCAGCCCCGGCGAGCCCTGGCTGGAGGATTCGAGCAGGAAGTTGGTCACCATCAGCCGCATCGCCATGGAACAAGTGTGCCAGCCGCTGGCGCACAGGCCGCCAAACACCGATTGCTTCGCGGCCTCTTCGTCGAGGTGAAAGGGCTGCGGATCGAACTGGGTGGCGAAGGCTACGATTTCTTCGGCGGTGGGCGTGATGGTGCCGAGGTCGCGCGTGGAGCCGACGGGCATGTCTTCCCAGTAGTACTTGATGGATTTTTCGGTCATGGGGTGCTCGGGCGGCGCGTGGGCCGCATGAAGACGTAGGAAAGGATCAGCGTCCGCCGGAGACGTCCAGCAGGCTCATGGTGGTGTAGCTTGCCGCATCCGAGAGCAGCCAGACGATCGCCTGCGCGACTTCAAGGGCCGTACCCCCGCGCTGCATCGGCACCAGATGTTGCAGGTCGCGCACCCGGTCGGGCAGGCCGCCCGAGGCGTGGATCTCGGTCTCGATCAGCCCCGGACGCACGGCGTTGACGCGAATGCCCTCGGCAGCCACCTCCTTGGCCAGGCCGATGGTGAAAGCGTCGATCGCGCCCTTGGCCGCGGCGTAGTCCAGGTACTGGCCCGGTGAGCCCAGGCGCGAGGCCGCGCTCGACACATTGACGATGGCTCCACCGGTGCCGCCGTGGCGGGGACTCATGCGCCGCACCGCCTCGCGGGCGCACAGCAGGCTGCCGATCACGTTGATGTCGAACATGCGGCGCCAGCGCGCCACACTCATTTCGTCCAGCCGCGCGGTCACGTCGACCACGCCGGCGTTGTTGACCAGGCCGGTGAGCCGGCCCAGCTTGGCGTCGAGGGTCTCGAACATGCGCAGTACCTGCGCCTCGTCGGCCACGTCGGCCTGCACCGTGATGGCATTGCCGCCAGTGGCGCGGATGGTGCGCACCACCTCGTCGGCGGCGAGCGAGTTGGCGGTGTAGTTCACCGCCACCGCCCAGCCGTCTTGCGCCGCCAGCCGCGCGGTGGCGGCGCCGATGCCACGGCTGGCGCCGGTCACCAAGAGCACCTTGTCCATGTCCTGTCTCCTGCAAAATATCGGCGACCCGGTTACAACACGGGTCCCGTGCCTGCCAAAACAACAACCGTTCGAGGAGAACGCCGTGAGCCGCTCTGTGGATTATTACTTTGCCCCGCAAAGCCCGTGGACCTACCTGGGCCACCAGCGCTTCTGCGACATCGCCCGCGCCAGCGGCGCCGCCGTGCGGGTGTTGCCGATCGATCTGGGCGGCAAGGTGTTTCCCATCTCGGGGGGCCTGCCCGTGGGCAAGCGTGCGCCCCAGCGCCAGGCCTACCGGCTGGTGGAATTGCAGCGCTACAGCGAGTTTCTACATGCGCCGCTGAACCTCAAGCCGAAATACTTCCCGGTCAACGGCGACGATGCGGCGCGCCTGATCGTCGCGGTGGACCTGCACGACGGTACCGAGGCCGCGCTGAAGATCACCGGTGCGATTCTGGCGGCGGTCTGGGCGCAGGAGCGCCACATCGACGACGAGAAGGTGCTGGCCGAGCTGCTGGCCGAGCAGGGCCTGAACCCCGCGCGGCTGGAGCAGTCGCACAGCCAGGCGGCGCACGAACGCTACGACGCCAACACCCAGCAAGCCATCGACGCCGGCGTGTTCGGCGCGCCCAGCTATGTGATCGACGGTGAGATCTTCTGGGGCCAGGACCGCCTGGGCTTTGTGGAGCGCAAGCTGGGTCGCGCCTGAACCGCGCCGTCGAGCCCTCCTTTTTTCATCCACCTCGCACACTTCAAGGAGCATCCCATGGGTTCTTTCACCACGCTCACGGCCGCAGACGGCTTTGCTTTTCCTGCCTACGTGGCCCAACCCGCCGGCGCGCCCAAAGGCGCGATCGTCGTGGTGCAGGAGATCTTTGGCGTCAACGCGCACATCCGCGCCGTGGCCGATGGCTATGCCGCCGCCGGCTACCTGGCCGTGGCGCCCGCCACCTTTGCCCGCATCGGCAAGGGCGATGTGCAACTGGGCTACGCCGAGGCCGACATGAACGAAGGCTTCGGCTACAAGACCGCGGTGGAAGCCTTGCCCGCGCCCGGCGTGATGGCCGACCTGCAGGCCGCCATCGACCATGCCGCCAAAACGAGCGGCGGCAAGGTCGGCATCGTCGGCTACTGCTGGGGCGGCTTGCTCACCTGGCGCGCCGCGTGCACGCTGTCGGGACTGAGCGCCGCGGCGCCCTATTACGGGGGTGGCATGACCGCCCCGGCCGAGGCGGCCCGCCAGCCGAAGGTGCCCGTGCTGGCGCACTTCGGCGACCAGGACGGCTGGATCCCGCTGGACACCGTGCAGGCCTTCGAGAAAGCACAGCCGGGCGTGCAGGTGAAGGTCTATGCGGCCAACCACGGATTCAACTGCGACCACCGGGCCTCGTACAACGCCGAAGCCGCGAAGTTGGCGCTGGAGCGCACGCTGGCCTTCTTTGCGCAACACGTCGGCTGAGGGGCGTCGGGTGGCGTGGCGATAGCCGCGCCGCACGGCACGTCGCCAGAAACGGCGGGTTTGATTTGTTGAAAGGCCGGATCATGCATTTCACTGAATTTTTTAAGCCTTTTTGGCGGTATCCCAGCGTCGGACGGTCGTTGGCAGCTATTTTTTTTGTAGCTTCCGGTGCGACGGCCATGGCCGCCGACTACACCGGCCCGCTGTTCGACGCGCACCTGCACTACAACGAGGAAGCCTGGAACGGCCGCTCCGGCCCGCATCCGCTGGCGGATGTGCTCTCGCGCATGCAGCGCAGCGGCGTCAAGGCCATCGTGGCCAACTCACGGCCCAACGACGGTACCCGTGCGCTGGCCGAGGCGCGTGCCGAGACCCGCGCCGCCGGCGTGACCGTCGTGCCCTTCATCCGCCTGTACCGCAACCGCGCCGACTACGACAGCTGGTTCCGCGACGAGACCATCTACGAAATGGTCCAGTCCGAGCTGGCACGCGGCACGCCCGCCGGGCCGTACCGCGGCATTGGTGAATTCCACCTCTACGACAGTGCCAACGCGAATGGCCCGGTCGCGAAAAAGCTGATGGCGCTGGCAGAGGAGAAACAACTGGTGGTGCTGGCCCATGTGGACGACACGGCGATCGACCTGCTGATGGCATCCACCCCCTCCAAAGGGCAGAAAGCGCGCCTGATCTGGGCCCATACCGGCATCGGCGGCGCGCCGGTGGAGCGGGTGGACGCGCTGCTGGCGAAATACCCGGGCCTGATGGGCGAGCTCTCCTACCGGCCGGGGCTGACCTGCGAAAGCGGCAAGCTCTGCCCCGAGTGGCGCGCGCTGATGCTCAAGTACCCGGGGCGCTTCATGGTCGGCTCCGACACCTGGGTCAACCAGCGCTGGATGTACTACGAAGACACCATGAAGGGCTATCGCACCTGGCTGGGCGACCTGCCGCCCGACGTGGCGAAGAAGGTGGCCTGGGACAACGGCGCGGGGCTGTTCGGGGTGAAATGAGCGGCCCGTCGCGGCTTTTCTCGAGAGATCAACCTTCATCAACCATGCTTCACCTCCACTACTACCCCAGCACGGCCAGCATGGTGCCGCACATCGTGCTCGAAGAACTCGCAGTGCCTTACCAGCGCGTGCTGGTGGACCGGGCGGTCAATGCGCACAAGTCGCCGGAGTACCTGAAGCTCAACCCCAACGGCCTGATCGCGGTGCTGGTGCAGGACGGCATGGCGGGCGGGGCGGGCGCGCCGCTGGTGCTGTATGAGACGGCAGCCATCGTGCTGCACCTGTGCGACACGCACCTTGGGGCAGGGCTGGCGCCGCCGGTGGGCAGCGCAGAGCGGGCGCATTTCTACAAATGGCTGATGTGGCTGACCAACACGCTGCAGGCCACGCTGATCGTCTATTTCTACCCGGAGCGCTGGGTCGCGCAGGGAAACGCGGCCGGTGCGGCCGAGGTCAAGGCGGCGGCCGAAGCGAAGATCGCCGGCCTGCTGGACCAGCTCGATGGCGAACTGGCCCGCCACGGCCAGGTCTGGTTCATGGGCGCCGCCTACAGCGCGCTGGACCCGTACGTCTTCACCTTGTGCCGCTGGACGCGCAACTTCGCCTCGGTGCCGGCGCGTGGGCGGGCGCACCTGGGCCCATACCTTCAGCGCATGCTGGCCCGCCCGGCGGTGCAACGCGTGCTGGCGGCCGAGCAGCTGGCGCCGCCCTTCGTCTGACCGTTGCGCGCGGCGGCCGGATCACGCATTACGCCAGCGCGTCTCCAGGAACGCCAGCAGGGCCTTGAGTGCGGCGCTGTTGTGGCGCCGCTGCACGTAGGCGGCGTACAGCCACACGTCGCGCGGCGAGAAGTCCTGCAGCACCGGCTGCAGCGCGCCGCTGTCGATGTGCGGCTGCAGCAGCAGGCGCGGCAGCCAGACCATGCCCAGCCCCTGCAGCGCCACGCTGACCAGCGGCGCGGCATCGCTGGCATCCATGCGGCTGCTCACGGGCACTGACAGGGGTTCGCCGCCCACTTCAAAACGCCATTCGGGATTCGGGCCGAGCACGGAATAGGTCAACGCGTAGTGGCCGGCCAGATCGTCGGGGTGGCCGGGCAGGCCGCGTTCGGCCCAATACCCGGGTGACGCCGCCACCACGAAGGGCACGGCCTGCAGTTTTCGCACGATCAGGTTGTCGTCGCCGATGCGGCCCACGCGCAGCGCGATGTCGATGCCTTCGTCGACCATGTCGGTGACCCGGTTGTCCAGGTGCAGGCTCAGGGTGACCGCCGGGTATTCGCGCATGAACTCGCCCAGCAGCCCCGGCAGCCCGGTCTGAGCCAGGCCGTGCGGGGCGGTCAGCCGCAGGCGCCCGCTGGGCACCAGGGCGCGGCCTTGCAGCTCGGCGCGGGTGAGGTCGATCATTTCCATCAGCGGCGTGCTGCGCTCCAGCAGCAGGCTGCCGGCGTCGGTCAGGCTCACGTTGCGGGTGGTGCGGTTGAGCAGACGCACGCCCACGCGGGTTTCCAGCTCGGCCACGTATTTGCTGACGTTGGGCCGGGACAGGTCCAGCGTGCGCGCCGCCGCCGAGAAACTGCCGCGTTGCGCGACTTCACGGAAAGTTCGTATCAGTTCAAGGGTGTCCATTGTTTCCGTTGCGGCAACGCTGTGGTGCGTTTGTGACCTGTTTTAAAGGGCCCGGCCGGACCGATCTGCTTCTCACAGGCAAGCAGCCCTGCAAGCCTGAGAGGGAAAGGCACCGGCGCCTTTCACAGATAGAGCCTGTTTTTACTTTTGAAAGAAACCATCATGAAATCATCCAAGTTTTTCGCTGTTGCCGTCCTGACCGCCCTTGCAGCTTTCGCTTCCATGGCGCAGGCCGATGAGGCCGACGGTTCCCAGTTTGCCGCGCAGGTCACCAGCCAGCGCACCCGCGCCGAAGTGCAGGCCGAAGCGTCGACAGTGTCATCCACCCGCAATTTCCATCCGGCGGGCTCTGATGTCTTGCCGCCGATGGCCTCGACAGTGGACCGTTCCACGGTTCACGCCCAAGCTGTCGAGCGCGCTCGCTCGGGGGATGCACACCGCGGCGAAGCCACAATGATGTGATCCTTCACGGGTCATGCGTGACAAAAAAGCCCGGCGCCGCCGGGCTTTTTTGTGGGTGCCTTCCGCTTTCAGCGCCCGGTGCGCGCCAGGTAACGCTTGCGCCAGAACAGCAGGCCCATCGTCGCGGCGATGCAGACCATGGCGCCGAGCGTCCACCACAGTCCATTGCTGCTGTGGATGAAGGGGAAGGTCTCGAAGTTCATGCCGAAGAAGCCGGTGATCAGGTTCAGGGGCAGGAAGATCGCAGTGAGCGCGGTAAGGGTGCGCATGATGTTGTTGGTGCGGTTGCCCTGTGCCGAGAAGTGCATCTGCACGGCGGTCTCAGCGTTGTGTTCCAGCCGGGTTACGTGGCGTACCACGCGTTCAATGTGCTCCAGCACGTCGCGGCTGCGCACCATCAGCAGTTCGTGCTCGTGCCGCGCATCGGCGTTGTCGGGCACGGGCCAGCCCTTGACGGCTTCGGTCCAGTCCAGCACGGCGGTGCGTTGGTCCTCGCAGATGTCGTCGAGCTGGTGCAGCGCCATGCGGGCCTCAAGAAGGGCCGACCAGTTGGAGAAGCGCGTGCGAGGGTCCAGCAGTTCGGCCTGCCAGTGGTCGAGCTGGCGCGACAGGTCGCGACGCAGCGCCAGGTAGCCGTCGACGATCTGGTTGACGATGCGCAGCATCAGGTCCGACGGGCTGGCGGGAAGCCGGGCGCCGCCCAGACGGGGGTCGACGTTGGCGGCCCGCGTCTCGGCCGAGGCGCTGGCCGCCGCGAGCAGTCGCGTGGCGTAGGCATCGCGCGCGGCGCAGTCGGGTGGGTGCACCGTCAGCAGCACCTGGTCGAATACGGCGAAACCGATCGGGCTGGTGTCAATGCGCCGCAGCACCGGCGGACCGCCGCGCCTGCGGGGCACCAGCGGGGGCTCGCCGGTCGGAGCCGGCGCGGGCGCTGGTTCTCCGTCGCTGCTGCTCAGCCGGCGGAAGACCAGCAGGTCGTACATCGAGGTGTAGTCGAAACGTGAGGGCAGCTGCTGGTTCAGCAGATCGGAGATGTGCAGATCGACCAGCGTGGTTCCGGTCAGGGCCTGCAGCGTGGCCTGGACCTCTTCCCGCAGCGTCTCGAATTCAGTGCGCGCGCAGGCGATCCAGACATAGCCCTGATCCGGCGTCTGCGTGGGCAGCGTGGCGGATTCCGTCACACCGGAAGGGCTGATGCTGAAAATGCGCATGGGGTGCCCTGTGGGGTCGCCTGAAAGCCGGTCAGCCCGGAATTTCAACAAAAATGGCCAGTTCCCAGCGTGGAATGGTCATTTTTAGCTATTGTTCTTGATGTGCCGGGCGGCGTCGCGGGCGAAGTAGGTCAGCACGCCGTCAGCGCCGGCGCGCTTGAAGGCGAGCAAGCTTTCCATCATCACGAGGTCGTGGTCCAGCCAGCCGTTCTGCGCGGCGGCCTTCAGCATGGCGTACTCGCCGCTGACCTGGTAGGCGAAGGTGGGCACGCGGAACTCGTCCTTCACGCGGCGCACGATGTCCAGATAGGGCATGCCGGGCTTGACCATCACCATGTCGGCGCCCTCGGCGATGTCCATGGCCACCTCGCGCAGCGCCTCGTCGCTGTTGCCGGGGTCCATCTGGTAGACCTTCTTGTTGCTCTTGCCCAGGTTGCCCGCCGAGCCCACGGCGTCGCGGAACGGCCCGTAGAAGGCGCTGGCGTACTTGGCGCTGTAGGCCATGATGCGGGTGTGGATCAGGCCGGCGGCTTCCAGCGCCTGGCGGATGGCGCCGATGCGCCCATCCATCATGTCGCTGGGCGCGACCATGTCCACGCCGGCTTCGGCCTGTGTGAGTGCCTGCTTCACCAGCACCTCGACGGTTTCGTCGTTCAGGATGTAGCCGGTGTCATCGAGCAAGCCGTCCTGGCCGTGGCTGGTGAAAGGGTCCAGCGCCACGTCGGTCATCACGCCCAGGCCGGGAAATTCTTTCTTCAGCGCCCGCACCACCGTGGGCACCAGGCCGTCGGGATTGGCGGCCTCGCTGCCGACCGGGTCTTTCAGCGAGGCGCTGATCACCGGAAACAGCGCCATCACCGGGATGCCGAGCTTGACGCAGTCTTCGGCCACCGGCAGCAGCAGGTCCAGGCTCAGGCGCTCCACGCCGGGCATCGAGGCCACGGCCTCGCGGCGGTTGCCGCCCTCCAGCACGAACACCGGGTAGATCAGGTCGTTGACGCTGACCGCATGCTCGCGCACCAGGTTGCGGGTGAATTCGTCGCGGCGCAGGCGGCGGGGGCGGCCTTGGGGGTAGGGGGCGTGCAGGGTCATGCGGAAAATTGTGCCTGATTTCGCTGCAGCGCCGGCGATTTCCGCCGCGGGGCTGCCCGGCCGGGGGTGCGCGGGGCCGGTCTGGCGCACCAGTGACAGGACTTGTTCCGGGTTTTCCCTAGGTGTTGGTTGGGGATCGGAAAATTCCGAGACAAGTCCTTGAACCGGCTGTCGCAATTTGATACATTCCCCTCGGGCGGTTCGCCGTCCCCCGCTTTTCCTCCCTGAGCGGGGCCTTGATGTGTGACAGCAAAAAGGCTTACCACCCCAGCCACGTGCTGGGGTTTTTTTTGCCCTGCGTCGGGCAGACTCGCCTGGGGGCTGCGTCAGCGCCGCCGGTGCGTCCGCAGGCGCGAGAGCACCCATGGGGGCTACACTTTGGCGATGCTCTGGATCAAAGCCCTTCACATCGTCTTCGTCGCCAGCTGGTTCGCCGGCCTGTTCTACCTGCCGCGCATCTTCGTGAACCTGGCCATGGTGGCGCCGGAGTCGGTGGCGGAGCACGAGCGGCTGCTGCTCATGGCCCGCAAGCTGATGCGCTTCACCACGCTGCTGGCCGTGCCCGCCTTGGGGCTGGGCCTGTGGCTGTGGATCGGTTATGGCATCGGCTGGGGGCCGGGCAATGGCTGGATGCACGCCAAGCTGTTCGTGGTGCTGCTGGTGCTGGGCTACCACCATGCCTGCGGCCGTCTGCTGCGCAAATTCACCACCTACGGCAACCAGCACGGCCACGTCTGGTACCGCTGGTTCAACGAGGCGCCGGTGCTGATGCTGCTGGCGGCCGTCGTGCTGGTGGTGGTCAAGCCCTTCTGAGGCCGGTCCGGCGGCGATGCACAAGACCGCAGCCTGGCCCCTGGCGCTGATCTACGCGGCGCTGGTCATCTATGCCAGCCTGTACCCGTTCGACGGCTGGCGCCCTGTTGGCATCGCGCCCTGGACCTTCCTCGCAGCGCCCGTGCCTCGCTACTGGACCGGCTTTGACGTCGCCGCCAATCTGCTCGGCTACGGGCCGCTGGGCTTCCTGCTGGCACTGAGTGCCCTGCGCACCAGCCCGCGCCTGCCCGCTGTGCTGCTGGCCGCGCTGGGCGGCGGCCTGCTGTCGCTGGTCATGGAGTCCCTGCAAACCTACCTGCCGATGCGCGTGGCCTCCAACGTGGACCTCTTGCTGAACCTCGCCGGCGCCTGGCTGGGCGCGCTGATGGCCTTCGCGCTGGAAAAGGCGGGCGCCATCGCGCGCTGGAGCCGCTTTCGGGAGCGCTGGTTTGCCGCCCATTCACGCGGCGCGCTGGTGCTGCTGGCCCTGTGGCCGGTGGCACTGCTGTTTCCGGCCTCGGTGCCGCTGGGACTGGGGCAGGTGCTGGAGCGGGCCGAGGACGCACTGGCCGCCTGGCTGGCTGAAACGCCTTTCCTGCAATGGGTGCCGGTGCGCGATTTCGAGCTGGAGCCGTTGTTGCCCGGCGCGGAACTGCTGTGCGTGATGCTGGGTGCGCTGATTCCGTGCCTGCTGGCGTACTCCATCGCCCGCTCGGCCGGCCGGCGCGTGGCGCTGGCGGTGTCCGCCATCGGTGTCGGGGTGGGCGTCTCGGCGCTTTCGGCCGCGCTGAGCTATGGGCCGTCCCACGCCTGGGCGTGGCTGACCCTGCCGGTGCAGTTCGGCCTCGGAACCGCGTTGGTGGTGGCGCTGCTGCTGGTGGCCGTGCCCCGTCGGGCCTGCGCCGCGTTGACGCTGCTGGCCCTGGTGCTGCACCTGAGCCTGCTGAACAACGCGCCAATCGGCGCCTATTTCGCGCAAACCCTGCAGGTATGGGAGCAGGGCCGCTTCATCCGTTTCCATGGGCTGGCGCAGTGGTTGGGCTGGCTCTGGCCCTACGCGGCGCTGGTCTATGTGCTGCTGCGGCTGTCGGGGCGGGATGCGGAAAACTAGAATCCCCCCATGAGCGATACCCCCTCTTCTTATTACCAGCGCCACATCTTCTTCTGCCTGAACCAGCGCAGCAACGGCGAAGCCTGCTGCGCCACGCACAATGCGCAGGCGGGGTTCGACCGCTGCAAGGCCCAGGTCAAGGCGGCCGGGCTGGCCGGGCCGGGCGCGGTGCGGGTGAACAAGGCCGGCTGCCTGGACCGCTGCGCCGCCGGGCCCGTGGCCGTGGTGTACCCCGAGGCCGTCTGGTACACCTATGTCGACCTGAGCGACATCGACGAGATCGTCGAATCGCACCTGAAGAACGGCCAGGTGGTCGAGCGTCTGCTCACCCCGGCGCATCTGGGGCGTTGAAAAACCGGGTTTTTCAATAGTTTTCAGCTTTTTTGGCACCAACCCAGCGTCGCCGGGTCATTGTCAGCTATCAATTCAATACCGATTCGTGAACATCCAGACCCAGCGACTGCGCCTGAACGGTCCTGCCGGCGCTATCGAGGCCCTGCGCGACGAGCCGCTGCACGCCCCGCAAGGCGCGTCGGTTCGCGGCGTGGCCGTCATCGCTCATCCCCACCCGCTGTATGGCGGCACCATGAACAACAAAGTCGTCCAGACGCTGGCACGGGCCTTCGTGCAATGCGGCTTTGCGGCGGTGCGCTTCAACTTCCGGGGTGTGGGCGCCAGCCAAGGCGTACACGGCCACGGTGTGGGCGAGGCAGCCGACTTGCTGGCCGTGGTGGACCAGGTGGCGCCGGCCGGCGTGCCGCTGGCGCTGGGCGGGTTTTCATTCGGCGCGTTCACCACCTGCCAGGCGGTGGCGTCGCTGTGGCCGCAGCGCCCGCTGGAAAAGATCGTGCTGGTCGGCACCGCGGCGTCGCGCTTTGACGTAGCACCCCTGCCACCCGAGGCCCATGATCGCACCTTGGTGGTGCACGGCGAGCAAGACGACACCGTGCCGCTGGCCGCGGTGATGGACTGGGCGCGGCCGCAGATGCTGCCCGTCACAGTCATCCCCGGGGTGGAGCACTTCTTTCACGGACAATTGACGCTTTTGAAGCACCTGGTGGTCCGCCACCTGCACACCTGAAGCCACCTGGCCGGATGTTGTCCGCGCTGCGGCGCCGGTGATCCGCCCCATTCCCCTGTTCTGATTGCCCTTGCCCCATGAAAAAAATCCTCAATGCCCTGCGCCGCCTGGTGGCCGTGCCCCTGTGTCTGGCCGCATTCGCCGCTACCGCCCAGGCGCCGCAGCCGCCTGAAATCGCCGCGCGCGCCTATCTGTTGCTGGACGTCACGGCCAACCAGATCCTGGCGGCCAAGGACATCGACAGCCCGGTGGAGCCCGCCTCGCTGACCAAGCTGATGACCGCCTACCTGGTGTTCGACGCGCTGAAGTCCAGGAAGATCGACCTCAAGCAGACCCTGCCTGTCAGCGAGCGCGCCTGGAAAATGCCCGGCTCGCGCATGTTCATCGACCCCAAGATGCAGGTGCCGGTGGAAGACCTGGTCAAAGGCATGATCGTGCAGTCCGGCAACGACGCCACGGTGGCACTGGCGGAGGGCGTGGGCGGCAGCGTCGAGCGCTTCGTGCAGCTCATGAACACCCAGGCCAAGGCGCTGGGCCTGAACGCCACCACCTTCAAGAACCCCGAGGGTCTGACCGAAGCCGGCCACACCACCACCGCGCGCGACCTGAGCGTGCTGGCGACCCGGCTGATGCGCGACTTTCCCGAGTACGTGGGCTACTACGCGGTCAAGAAATACCGCTACCCCGGCACACCGGCCGCCAATGACAACAACCGGAACAGCCTGCTGTTCCGTGACCCGACAGTGGACGGCCTGAAAACCGGCCATACCGAGGCCGCCGGCTATTGCCTTGTGGCCACCGCCAAGCGCGACTTCCCGAATGTAGGTAGCCGTCGTCTGCTGTCGGTGGTGCTGGGTGCGGCCAGCGAAAACGCGCGCGCCAACGAATCCCAGAAGCTGCTGAACTGGGGCTATACCGCGTTCGAGGCGGTCAAGCTGTTCGACGCCGGCCAAGCCGTGGCCACGCCGCCGGTCTGGAAGGGCAAATCGCCCACGCTGGCGATCGGCCGGCCCGAAGCCATCGTCGTGGCGGTGCCCGCCGGCAGCGCGGCCCAGGTCAAGACCCAGGTGCAACGCCCCGACCCCCTGGTGGCGCCGTTCACCAAGGGGCAGGCCGTGGGCACGCTGAAAGTCGCCTTGGCCGGCCAGCCGTTGCTGGACGTGCCGCTGGTCGCGCTTGAGGGCGTCGAGCAGGCCGGCGTGCTGGGTCGCGCCTGGGATGCGGTGCGGTTGTGGATCAAATAAGCCCGTGAGTAGCAACTCCGCGCCGGGCTTGGCTCGGCGGCCGGTGGATTGATATTTCTCAATCGAGAAAATAACCTTTGCACAGCCCGAACGGCTGTGATAACCTCGCCATCCCGACCCGTAAAAATCTGTAATAAGTTGCACGTTTGTAGGTGGGTCTGTATTTTTTTGTCACGACGCTGTAACCGCTGGTTTGCAGAATCGGGGCGGGTTGAACACTGAAAGGGAACGTCATGGCGCGCATCACAACAACACAACGTCCGGTCAACAAGAAAATCAGCCAGGTGCTGGCATCACTGCTGGTCGGGGCGGGATTTGTGATGACGTTGCCAGTCGGCTTGCCGACAGCGGTGCCGGTGGTGGCCTCGCTGGCGGTGGGGGCGGGCTTGATGGTGGCGGCGCCGGAGGTGCAGGCGCAGGTAGTTGGATCGATCGCTGGTTTTCAGGTGACTTCGATCGTTGCAACTGCGCTGTCGGGGACGTTTGTGGCGGTGACTGCGTCCGATGCGTCGATCAGTGACATGACGGCGTCGATGGTCAGCACAAGTCAGCTCACTGCAACTACTGCTAGTGTTCAGAACCTGACGGCCACTTCG
>NZ_JAKJEW010000130.1:0-285 GCF_022705245.1 Candidatus Skiveiella danica
TTCACCGTGACCGGCTGTGCAAAAAACCTCGGATATCAATGTCGTCGAAACCCGTCCGCTGCCGTCCCCGGCGGCGCTCCTCGCGGAGTTGCCCAAGACGGAATCCCAGGCTGATTTTATCACCCAAGCCCGCGCCGAGATACGCGATATTCTCCGCGGCAAGGACCGGCGTTTTCTCCTGATCGTGGGGCCGTGCTCCATCCATGATCGCGCGGCCGGCCGCGAGTATGCATCGCGCCTCGCCCAGCTCGCTCGTGAGGTGTCCGATCGCATGCTGATCGTCAT
>NZ_JAKJEW010000130.1:397-637 GCF_022705245.1 Candidatus Skiveiella danica
CCGAGCTGCTTGATCCGATCACACCCCAGTACATCTCCGATTTGATTTGTTGGTCGGCCATCGGGGCGCGCACGACCGAGTCGCAAACGCACCGTCAGATGGCGTCCGGCCTCTCGATGCCACTCGGTTTCAAGAACGGCACCGACGGTTCCCTTCAGGCGGCGATCAACGCGATCAAGGCCGCCAGGCAGGCACAGACCTTCCTCGGCGTCGATTTGGAGGGCCGCGCCTCGGCCGTCA
>NZ_JAKJEW010000131.1:0-277 GCF_022705245.1 Candidatus Skiveiella danica
GGTTCCGAGGCTCTGGAGATGGTCGATACGCACGCTGCGCAAATTGCGTTTCTGGATATAAAAATGCCGGGGCTTTCCGGACTGGAGGTCGCCGGAAAAATCGCTAAGGCCTGTCATGTTGTTTTTGTCACCGCCTACGACGACTACGCGGTAGAGGCGTTCGAACGCGAAGCGGTCGATTATCTGGTCAAACCCGTGACGAAAAAAAGGCTTTTGCAGACGGTCGGGCGGCTAAAGAATCGCTTGCAGACCTCCCTTACGCCGCCCCCTGGAACGT
>NZ_JAKJEW010000131.1:392-636 GCF_022705245.1 Candidatus Skiveiella danica
GATGTCGACTATTTCCACGCTGACGAAAAGTACACGCTTGTGGTCACACCGGCGGGCGAATCGCTCATTAAAAAAAGCATCAAAGAACTCGCCTGCGAGCTTGACCCGCAAAAATTCTGGCAGATCCACCGCGCCACGATCGTCAACGTCTCGCGCATTGAAAACATCGTTCGCTCGCTGACCGGGCGGGGCATCCTGAAACTCAAAAACAGAAAGGAAACGCTTCCGGTCAGCCGTCAGTATC
>NZ_JAKJEW010000132.1:0-256 GCF_022705245.1 Candidatus Skiveiella danica
GGAAGATATGCATGTACGGATCGTATTCGCCTGTGGACGGCACGTGGTCCTCGGCGAAGGCGGTCGTGTACTCCATCTCAAATACGTCGCGATAAAATTCCACCGTCTGCTTGGCGTCCTTGCAGCGGTAGGCGACGTGATGGATGCCGTTGGTTATAGCCATTACTGCATCTCCAATTTTCCATCATCTCGGACGTGCAAAGCGCGATCCGCGCCTGCGGCCGGGATGACAGTGGCGTACGTCATTCTTCATCAG
>NZ_JAKJEW010000132.1:317-635 GCF_022705245.1 Candidatus Skiveiella danica
CGGGTGTGTTCATCGCCCAAGCAGGCCGGCCTTCGCCGTCAAGAACAATAACGCCGCCATCGCCCGCTTCGCCGCGCGCGTTGGTGAGCGCGCCGACCTCGGCGATGACGTGATCCGCCGCCTCTTGCGCGCTTTCGCCATTGAATTGCATGCGCGCGCAAATATCGCGGGCGACGCCGACGCGAATGAAGAACTCGCCCGTACCAGTGGCGCTGACGCCACAAACACCATTCTGAGCGTATGTTCCCGCGCCAATGATCGGCGCATCGCCAACGCGGCCCCAGCGCTTGCCCGTGGTGCCGCCCGTGGATGTCCCTG
>NZ_JAKJEW010000133.1:0-631 GCF_022705245.1 Candidatus Skiveiella danica
ATTTACCTGCTCATTTCCGCCAGCCTGCTGGTGGCCCTGGGATTTTTGGCGGCCTTCATTTGGGCGGTGCGTTCGGGGCAATACGAGGATACCCATACCCCCGCGCTACGCGTGTTGGGGGAGGATCCGCCCCCGGCCCGACCGGACGGCGCGCCGGAGACATGGAAGAGAAATAACAAACATGAACGTTGAGACCTTTCGTTACGACAACCGGGTGGTGCGGGCTTTCTGCCTCGCGACGGCTTTTTGGGGCTTGATCGGCACCAGCGTGGGCTTGCTGGCCGCCTGCCAGTTATTCTGGCCCGGGCTGAATCTGGAACTGCCCTTCACCACCTTTGGCCGCATCCGCCCGTTGCACACCAACGCGGTGGTTTTCGCCTTTGTCGGCAACGCGCGCATGTTCAGCGACACGTTGAGCTGGCTCAATTTCTGGGGGTGGAACGCCATCATCGTGGCGGCCGCGCTCACGTTGCCGCTGGGGCTGACGACGAGCAAGGAATACGCGGAACTGGAGTGGCCGATTGACATTGCCATCACCGTGGTCTGGGTGGCGTTTACGGTGAACCTGCTGGGCACGGTCCTGCGGCGGCGCGAGAAGCACATGTACGTGGCCATTTGGTTTTACATCGTC
>NZ_JAKJEW010000134.1:0-312 GCF_022705245.1 Candidatus Skiveiella danica
TCATCAAGGAGACCCACCTCCACGAGATCCTCAAGGACGGCAAGGCCCGGATCGCCGATCTGCTCTACATCGCCGGAAGGCAGCAGGTCATCTCGCGGATCCCCCTGCAGGATCTGCAGGGCAGGATCCTCGGCGCCGTGGGCAAGGGGGTCTTCAGCAAGGTCTCCAAGGTGGCCGAGCTGTCGGAGCGGATCGAGCACCTCAACGACCAGGTCAAGTACTACAAGCAGCGGGTCACCGACATGAGGGGCGGCTCGGCGATCGTCGGCGGCACGGAGGCCATCCTGCGCATGAAGGAGAATGCCCTGCTGG
>NZ_JAKJEW010000134.1:394-631 GCF_022705245.1 Candidatus Skiveiella danica
CTTCATCCACCAGAACAGCTCCCGGTCCGGCGGGCCCTTCATCCGGGTCAACTGCGCCTCGATTCCCCGAGAGCTTTTCGAAAGCGAGCTGTTCGGCTACGAGGGCGGCGCCTTCACCGGGGCGCGCTCCCAGGGAAAACCGGGCAAGTTCGAGCTGGCCAACGGGGGCACGATACTGCTCGACGAGATCGGCGAGATGAGTCCGCCGCTGCAAGCGAAGCTGCTGCAAGTGCTGCA
>NZ_JAKJEW010000135.1:0-250 GCF_022705245.1 Candidatus Skiveiella danica
AGGTCGCCCGGGTCGAGCAGGGCGGCCAGTTTCTTGCCCAGGTCGGCATGCCAGGGCGAATGCGAGCCGAACAGGACGGGCACCAGCGGTACCGGTCCTCCGCACGCGGCATGCAGGAACGGCAACTGGACTTCCAGCGCGTGTTCGGGGAGATGAGGTTCGATGGACCGGCTGCCGGTCACCTCCGCAAGGTCATGCGCGAAATCGCGATCGACGGGAAAGTCCCCCAGCGGAGATTCGAAACGGCTCC
>NZ_JAKJEW010000135.1:360-631 GCF_022705245.1 Candidatus Skiveiella danica
TCGGGTAGCGGTGCGAACACCCAAGCAGCACGGCGCGCGACGGGCGTTTCCCCTCGATACGGCGGAAGGCGAACCCGGCCGTCTGGCCCGAATACACATAACCTGCGTGGGGTACGACCAGGGCCCGGACCCGTTCGGGCGCGGGCTCGACCGTGGCGGTGTCCATAAAGGTGCGCACGGCCTGAGCCAAAGTGCGTGGGGACGCTGGATAGAACTGTCCCGCAACCATCGTCGGGCGCGGCATGGTGTCGGTCATGGCGAGGGCCTCCCC
>NZ_JAKJEW010000136.1:0-625 GCF_022705245.1 Candidatus Skiveiella danica
CGCCTTGTCCGCCCTGCGCCGCCAGCAAGACTGGCGCATCCGCCGCACAGCCATCACCGTGGACGACGTCAGCCCCAGGCTCCCCCCGCCGCCCCCGGATGGGGCGGCAACGCCGCCGGCATAGCTTTTTCGCAAATCAGACAAGTTCTTGTTTGGATCGAAAGAATTGGGGTCAGAGTCCAATTGATTGCCATGGATGGCCACGGCTTGCGGCCCCGCAATGGCGGCAAGGGGGGGGGCGCAACCCGGAATCAACGCATTTCACGGGTCGCGAGGTGCTAAAGCGGCAGTATTCAGTGGTGCGGTACCGGTTTGGGGGGGGTGACGGGTGATAAGCCCCTCGCGGAATAACCGACTTTGAGGCTGTGAATCTGCCGAGTGTTCTGCAAAATGTGCAATGTGTATATGCATAAAAAGGAGTCCGGCCATGCAGAAGAGAATGACGATCACCATGGATGAAGTGGTGTACGAAGGGCTGATTCGTGTGGTCGGGCGCCGCAAGATCAGCGCGTTTCTCGAAGACCTGGCCCGTCCCCACGTGGTCAGCGACGACCTGGCGGCGGGCTACCGCGCGATGGCGGACGATACGGCCCGGGAGCAGGAGGCGCTGGCCTGGAGCGAGGCC
>NZ_JAKJEW010000137.1:0-623 GCF_022705245.1 Candidatus Skiveiella danica
CGTCTTCACGGCCAACGCGAGCGGAGCCCTCAAGCTGGTGGGCGAGGCGTACCCGTTCGGGCCGGGCTCCATCTACCTGCTCAGCTACGACAACCACAACTCGGTCAACGGCATCCGCGAGTTCGCGGTGCGCAGAGAGGCCACCGTCTCCTACATCCCGGTGCGCGAGCAGGATCTGCGTCTCGACCCCGCACAGGTCAGCGCCGCGCTGCGTGGCGCCGGAGGCGGCGGCCCTAGGTTCAGCGGTGTGCAGCATCCGCTGGACTGGGTGACGGAGGCGCGCGGCCTCGGATGGGACGTGATCCTGGACTGCGCCGCGTTCGCGCCGACCAATCCGGTCGATGCATCTGCGATCGGCGCCGACTTCATCCCCATCTCGTTCTACAAGCTGTTCGGGTACCCCACCGGCGCGGGTTGCCTGATCGCGCGCCGGGAGGCGCTCGCCAGGCTCCGCCGCCCCTGGTTCGCCGGCGGCACGATCACGTTCGCCTCGGTGCAGGAGGAGGAGTGGTACCGTCTCGCCCCCGGCGCCACGGGATTCGAGGACGGCACCATCGACTACCTCGGCCTCCCGGCGGTGACGGTCGGCATAGAGCATCTTGAGCGCGTCGGCCTGGGGCTGA
>NZ_JAKJEW010000138.1:0-319 GCF_022705245.1 Candidatus Skiveiella danica
TCACATGCTTGGCGACACGGAACGCGAACCGCAGATCGTTCAGTTCGGCCTCGGTCGGTGCGCGCTTGGTGACGGTCTTGAAAGTCATGTCGTCGACAACCGCGTTGTCGCGCGACTGTACCAATAGTCCGCCCGCGACCGTCTTGGTCATCAGGCCTGCAGCACGCGGATCAGGCAAGCCGCCCGCCAGCAACAGGCGCAGGTTCTTGCGCTTGCCGATAATGGCGATCGCTTCATCGGTCGCGTCCGGCGCAATGATGACTTCGGTGAAAATTCCGGCCACCGCATTCGCCGCATCCGCATCGAGCTTGCGGTTGAA
>NZ_JAKJEW010000138.1:365-617 GCF_022705245.1 Candidatus Skiveiella danica
GCGACGCCGCACGGATTGGCGTGCTTGACGATAACACAGGCCGCCGTGCGCCTGGCGTCGAATTCCGAGACGGCTTCGTAGGCCGCGTCGGTATCGTTGATGTTGTTGTAGGACAGTTCCTTGCCCTGCAACTGGCGCGCGGTGGCGACGCCGGGACGGCGTTCGGGCGACTTGTAGAACGACGCCTGCTGATGCGGGTTTTCACCGTAGCGCAGCGCCTGGATCAGCTTGCCGCCGAAAGCGCGGAAATCC
>NZ_JAKJEW010000139.1:0-609 GCF_022705245.1 Candidatus Skiveiella danica
TGCCCGGCATGGAGTTCCGGATCGCCGAGGACGGCGAGGTCCTCATGCGCGGCCCCGGCGTCATGGCCGGCTACCACAACAACCCGGCAGCCACCGCGGAGGCGCTCGACGCCGACGGCTGGCTGCACACCGGCGACATCGGGGAGATCGACGACCGCGGCTTCCTCAAGCTCACGGACCGCAAGAAGGACCTCTTCAAGACGTCCAACGGCAAGTACGTCGCGCCGAGCAACATCGAATCGACCTTCAAGGGCCTGTGCCCCTATGTCAGCCAGCTCCTCGTCCACGGCAACGACCGCAACTTCGTCTCCGCCCTGGTGACCCTCGACCCCGAGGCGATCGTCGGCTGGGCCGCCGCCAACGGTATGGAGGGCAAGAGCTACGCGGAGATCGCCGGCTCGCCGGCCGCGCGCGAGATGCTCCAGGGCTACATCGACGAACTCAACGCCGGCCTCAACCGGTGGGAGCAGATCAAGAAGTTCACCATCCTCGACCACGACCTCACCGTCGAGGCCGGCGAGATCACGCCGAGCCTGAAGCTCAAGCGCAAGGTCGTCGCGGACAAGTACAAGGACCTGCTGGACGCGCACTACGCCAGCTGAGCCCGCG
>NZ_JAKJEW010000013.1:0-108202 GCF_022705245.1 Candidatus Skiveiella danica
TTTCCGATCTTCCTTCATGCTGAACCTCCAGTTCTGAAATGGGGTGTTGCACTTGGAATTTGAGGGGGCCATGGGATGGTGCCTCTTTTTCTGGTATTTTTGCTTTTTGGTGGCTTTTCAGCGTCTTTTGGGCTCGTCGTTCGTCTTCACAGGCATGAGCACCGCCACCCACACCCTGCAGCGCTGGCCTTCGCGCCAGCCCGTCGCCTTCCTGATCCTGGCTCCCATTGTGTGGCTCGCGCTGTACCAGACGCTCAATCCGGCGGCCGAGGCGCTGGTGGCGGCCTTGCCGGTGGACCGGGCCAGCCATCTGGGCGGCGCCCTGCAGTTCTTCTTCTATGACACCCCCAAGGTGCTGATGCTGCTGACCGGCGTGGTGTTCGTCATGGGCATGGTCAACAGCTACTTCACACCCGAGCGCACCCGGGCGCTGCTGGCCGGGCGCAGCGAGGGCGCAGCCAACGTGATGGCGGCCAGTCTGGGCATCGTCACACCGTTCTGCTCCTGTTCGGCGGTGCCGCTGTTCATCGGCTTCGTGCAGGCGGGTGTGCCGCTAGGGGTGACGTTTTCCTTCCTGATCTCCGCGCCGATGGTCAACGAGGTGGCGCTGACGCTGTTGTTCGGCCTGTTCGGCTGGAAAATCGCGCTGCTCTACCTCGGCTTGGGCCTGAGTGTGGCCATCGTGGCTGGCTGGATCATCGGCCGCCTGAAGATGGAGGCGTACCTGGAGGACTGGGTGCGCGACATGCCCAGGACTTCGGCGCAGTTTGAGGATGCCGGGGCCACGCTGGCGGATCGTATTCAGGCCGGTTTTGCCTCGGTGCGCGAGATCGTCGGCAAGGTCTGGCCCTACATCCTGGCGGGTATCGCCATCGGCGCGGGCATCCATGGTTGGGTGCCGCAGGACTTCATGGCCAGCTTCATGGGCAAGGATGCCTGGTGGTCGGTGCCACTGGCTGTGCTGATCGGTGTGCCGATGTACACCAACGCGGCCGGGGTCATCCCGATCGTGCAGGCGCTGCTGGCCAAGGGCGCGGCGCTGGGCACGGTGCTGGCCTTCATGATGAGCGTTATTGCGCTGTCGCTACCCGAGATGATCATCCTGCGCAAGGTGCTGAAGATGCGGCTGATCGCCACCTTCGTGGCGGTGGTGGCCAGTGGCATCCTGCTGGTGGGGTTTGTGTTCAACGCCGTGCTGTGAGCACAGCGGCCTTTTTGATCTGAAAGCAGGAGACACGATGAAAAGCGGGATTGGCCAACGGCTGGCCGTGATGTTGACAACTCTGGCCATCGGGACCGCGCTGCCAGCCGCAGCTGTGGAGGTGGTCTTCAAACCCGTGGCCGACGGCGTGTATGCCTACGTGGGTGACATCGAAGGCCGCACCTACGAAAACGAAGGGCTGAATGCCAACATCGGCCTGGTCGTCACGCCGGCGGGCGCGGTGCTGATCGATAGCGGTGCAACCTTCCAGTCCGCCCGCAAGATCCATGAGGCGGCAAAGAAGGTCACGACCCAGCCTATCAGGTGGGTCATCAACACCGGCGATCAGGACCATCGCTGGCTGGGCAACGGCTACTTCAAGTCCCTGGGCATCGAGACCATCGCCCACGCCGATGGCGAGGACGACATGAAAGCCCGCTCCGGCGAACAGATGGAAGGCCTGAAGGTTCTCAAGGAGCGGCTCGACGGTACCGTGCCCACGTTACCCACGCGCTTCGTGAAGGACAAGGACACCCGCCTTGAACTGGGCGGCGTGGCGATCGAGCTCAAGCACCGCAGCGGCGGCCACACGCCGGGGGACACCCTGGTGTGGCTGCCGCAAAAGAACGTGCTGTTTGCCGGCGACGTGGTCTATGTCGATCGCGTGCTGGGCCTGCACCCGGTGAGCTGCACCAAAACCTGGCTGGAATCGTTCGCCGTGATCGACAGCCTCCAGCCGCAGATCATCGTGCCGGGCCACGGCAAGGTCACTGACCTCGCCACCGCCCAGGCCCAGACGCGCGACCTGCTGCTGGCGTTGCGCGCGCACATGAAGAAGGCGGTGGATGACGGCACCGACATCAGCACGGCCGTGAAAAGCTTCAACGGCCAGCTATTTGCCCACCTGAAGCACGCCGACGTGTGGATCCCGCAACTGGCCAACATGACCTATCTGGAGATGGAGCGCGAGTAGGGCGCTACACACCGAACTTCAAATTGTTTCACTCAAAGGAATCGATCATGGACATCAAGGTACTCGGCACGGGCTGTGCCAATTGCAAAAACACCATCGCCCTCATCGATCAGGTCGCCAAGGCGAAGGGCGTGGCCGTGACGCTGGGAAAAGTGGAAGAACTGCGTGACATCATGGGCTACGGCGTCATGAGCACCCCGGGCGTGGTCATTGACGGCAAGGTGGTGCATGCCGGCGGTGTGCCCAGCCGGGAAAAGGTCGAGCAATGGCTCGCCGCGGGCGCCTGATCGGCTGCAGAATGGGCGCATGAGCGACTCACATGATCACGCCACCGCGAGAGGGCATGGACACGCCCACGGGCATCACCACAAGGCAGGCCATGGCCCGGCCAACTTCAACCGGGCGTTTGCCATCGGCATTGCGCTGAATCTGGGCTTCGTGATCATCGAGGCGTTTTACGGCTGGAAGGTCAACTCTCTGGCCCTGCTGGCCGATGCGGGGCACAACCTCAGCGACGTGGCCGGGCTGGTGCTGGCGTGGGGCGGGACGCTGGCGGTCAAGATCCGCCCCAATGCCCGGCACACCTACGGCTGGAAGCGCGCCACGATTCTGGCGGCCTTTGCCAATGCCTTCCTGCTGCTGATGGCGATAGGTGCGCTGGTCTGGGAGGCGGTGGGCCGGTTGCTGTCGCCGGATCCGCTGGCGGCAGCACAGGGCATCACCATCATGGTGGTGGCCAGCATCGGCATCGGGATCAACACCGCCACGGCCTTATTGTTCATGCGCGGGGGCAGCAAGGATCTGAACATTCGAGGCGCCTTCCTGCACATGGCAGCCGACGCGCTGGTGTCGGCGGGGGTCGTGGTTGCCGGAGCGCTGACGCTGTGGATGGGCTGGGCCTGGCTTGACCCGGTGGTGAGCCTGGCCATTGCGGCCGTGATCCTCATCGGCACATGGAGTCTTTTCAGGCAGTCCCTGCACCTGCTGTTCGACGGCGTGCCCGACAGCGTGGACCCGGTGGCGGTTCGGGCCCTTCTGGCGGGGCTCCCGGGTGTCACACGGGTGCATGACCTGCATATCTGGGCGACGGGCACCTCCCATGTCACCCTGACCGCCCATCTGGTGATGCCGGAGGGAACCCCTGGCGACGCTTTTCTGAAAGACGCCACGGAGAAACTCCATGATGACTTCGAGATCACCCACGTGACGCTGCAGGTCGTTCAGATACCGTTCATGCGGGCTTGTGATGAATATGCCGGGGATGGCGACCATGTGTGAACTGCTGGCCATGTCGGCTTCGCAGCCGGCGCGACTGACCCTTTCGCTGAGAACCCTGGCCTCGCATGGCGCCCCCGATGCCGCTTCGCCCGACGGCTGGGGCGTCGCCTTTTACCAGGGCGATCATGTCGTGCTGCATCGCGAGGCCGCACCGGCGGGTGACAGTGCCCTGGTGCGCGAGCTGGAGGCTGGGGGGCCCAGCACGCCGCTGGCCCTTTCGCACATCCGCCGGGCGACGCAGGGCGCGGTCACGCTAGCCAATACGCAGCCCTTTGTGCGTGAACTGGCCGGGCGCACCCATGTTTTTGCGCACAACGGGAACCTGCCGGGCGTCCTGGAGCGCACACCGTTGCCCGCCAGTCGGTACCACCCGGTCGGCCAGACCGACTCCGAGCGGGTGTTCTGCGACCTGATGGAACGCCTTGGTGCCCTGTGGAACGGCGCCTTTGTGCCGCCATTGCAAGACCGGCTTTCCCTGCTGGCCGCGTTTGCAGCCGAGCTGCGTCCGCTGGGCCCGGCCAACTTCCTCTACGCCGATGGCGATGCCTTGTTCGCGCATGGGCACAGACGCATCCAGCGTGAGAGCGGCCGCATTGAGCCGCCAGGCTTGTGGCTGCTGCAGCGGCACTGCAAGCCGGGCGATCCCTTCCCGGACTGTCCCGCCATCGCAGTCCGTGGCGCCGGGCCGCAGACCGTGATGCTGGTCGCCAGCGTACCGCTGACGACGCAAACATGGCGTCCGCTGGCGGAGGGGGAACTCGTTGCGATCCGCGGCGGCGAGGTGGTATCCACCACACTGCCCGTGGTGTCATGACGCGCTGTCGCCATCCTGCGTTCTAATCGACGGGGCGAAAGACTGCTGCGCGATGCGCCAGCCAACCAACCTGCCGAGGGTGCCATGGACATGTCGTTACACCGCTTCACGGATCTTTTTGCACAGTTGGGACTGGCGTCTGACGAGGCCTCGATCCGCGGTTTCATCGCCGCTCATGCTCCGCTGGCGCCGGACCTCGCGCTGGCCGAGGCGCCCTTCTGGAGCGCTAGCCAGGCCGCTTTTCTGCGTGAAGAGATCGGCCGGGACGCCGAATGGGCGGAAGTGGTCGACCGGTTGAGTCTCGCGCTGCGCGGGGCAAGCCATCGCGCCTGGCCTGCAGCGGGCCCGACCGGCCTTTGACAGACGACGGCCAGCGGGCGCGGCCCCTGACCGCGATGACGGCAGGTGTCATCGGGATGTCACAGTGTTGGCCTAGACTGAAGGATGCCGTTTTGCGGCCGCATGCATCCCGATATCCCATTCCCACACCCCATGAGCAAAGCCAGCCACAAGCACCGGAACAAGCACCAACAGGAGAGGCCCCCCTCCGATGCCTGGGACGAAGACGAATGCAAGGGGGTCATTGAGAAGCTTTGGGCGCTGCGCGCCGCTATGCAAGCCAGCGAAAAGCGCCTGGCGCCGCTCTTGGGCGGCGCCGATGCCACCTACCAGGCCAGCGCCCGCAACCTGGCCCATTACCTGGCCCTGCGCCATGACGACCAGCGCACGCTGCAGGAATGGCTGACCCACGCCGGCGTGTCGTCACTGGGCCGCTCCGAATCCCATGCCATGGCCAATCTGGACAAGGTGTTGGGCATCCTGCACCGGCTGACCGGGCAGGCCTGGGCCACACATGGCGGCGACGAGCCCATTGGTACCCGCAGCAGCCGCAAGCTGCTGGAGCGCCACACGGCCGACCTGTTGGGCCCGTCTCCGGCCGAGCGGTCCGTGCGCATCATGGTCACGCTGCCCTCCGAGGCGGCCAGTGACTTCGGGTTGGTGCGCCAGCTGGTCGCCTCCGGCATGGACATTGCCCGCATCAACTGTGCTCACGACGGGCCGGACGAGTGGAAGGCGATGGCGTCGCGGGTGCGCCGCGCGGCGCGTGCCGTGGGCCGTCCGGTGCGCATCCTGATGGATCTCGGCGGACCGAAGCTGCGCACGGGGGGCTTGGCGCAGGGCGCAGCGGTGCTGAAACTTCGGCCCCAGCGTGACGACTTCGGCCGCCTCGTGACTGCCGCCCATGTGGGTTTGCGTCCGGCGGGTGCCACCATGCCGGTCGCGGGCGCATTCGTGCATGCCGGCGTCGACGCCGACTGGCTGGCGCGACTGGAGGTCGGCGATCGCATCGATTTCAAGGATGCGCGGGGTGCCCGGCGCTGTCTGAAGGTCTTGCACACGGACGAAATCGGCGCCCTCGCGGCTTGCGAGCAGACGGCTTATCTGGTGCCCGATACCACCCTCAAGCATGATCACAAGGGGAAAAAGCCTCGGCGCACCACGTTGACCGAGCTGCCCCGTGGCGAAGGCTTGCTGCATCTGCAGCGCGGCTCCGTCCTGCGGCTCACGCGGGCCGGCGCAGAGCCTGCGGCCGTGCCTGACCGGGTGCGGGGCAGCAATTTGACCACGATCGCGTCGGTGGCCTGCACGCTGCCCGAGGTGTTCGCCCAGGTCTGTGTCGGCGAGCGCATCTGGTTCGACGACGGCCGCATCGGCGGTGTGATCCGTCGCGTCGAGCCGGACGGGGTGGAGGTGGAGATCACCCACGCGCGCGACAGCGGCGAGAAGCTGGCCGGCGACAAGGGCATCAACCTGCCCGACAGCCAGCTCAGCCTGCCGGCCCTGACCGACAAGGACATCGCCGACCTGGCCGTGGCCACCAAGGTGGCCGACATGGTGGGCCTGTCCTTTGTGCAGCAGGCTGACGATGTCGAGGCGCTGCGCTCGCGCCTGCGGGAACTTGGCAAGCCCAACCTCGGCATCGTGCTCAAGATCGAAACCCGTCGCGCGTTCGAAAATCTGCCCGAACTGCTGTTTGCGGCGATGGCCGGCCCGGCGGCCGGCATCATGATCGCGCGGGGCGACCTGGCGGTGGAATGTGGCTACGAACGGCTCGCCGAAGTGCAGGAGGAGATCCTCTGGGCGGCCGAAGCGGCGCACATGCCGGTGATCTGGGCCACCCAGGTGCTGGAAACGCTGGCCAAGACCGGTCTGCCGTCCCGCGCCGAGATCACCGACGCCGCCATGGGTGAACGCGCCGAATGCGTGATGCTCAACAAGGGGCCGCACATCACGGAGGCCATGCGAACGCTGCACGACATCCTGCGTCGCATGCAGGCGCACCAGAGCAAGAAGCGCCCGTTGCTGCGGGCACTGCGCGCATGGGATCCGAGCGAGGGAGAACCGCCGACAGCGGGTTGATTCACTATTGATAGCAGCGCACGACCGTTGCGCGACGGGATGGGGGCTATCTGGCTGAAAAATTGGCCCTGTGGAGGCCGTTCAGGCGCCCATCCACTGCCGCACCTCGGCCTGCGTGGGAATTCGGCCGCTGCTCACCAGTTTCTCGTTGACCACCAGCCCGGGGGTAGACAGCAGGTCGTAGGCCATGATGGCCTTCATGTCGGTGACCTTGATGAATTCGGCCTCGACGCCGGCACTGGTGGCGGCTTCCCGCGCCACGGCTTCGAGCTTCTTGCAGTTGGCGCAGCCGGAGCCCAGAATCTTGACGGTGAGCATGGGGTTTCTCCTTTTGGAATCGGTCGGTTTCTACGAGCCTGCAACTGCACGCTGATGGCGACTTTGCAGCCAAGCCAAGGCGGCTACAAGTAACGCGGCAAACCCGGCCAAACCCAGAGCCAGCCAGACCGGGTTGATGCCATCGACCCAGGCGCCGTACAGCAAACCCGCGCAGATGCTGAAACCGGCGACCAGGCCGACGTAGGCGGCCGTCTTGGCGCGGCCGACGACGGCGGCCACCATCAACATGCTCTGCAGGCTCAGTTCCGGGTCGGCCATCAGGTAGGCCAGGAGCGGGCCAGGGTGCATGCCCAAGTCGAGGAACATGCGCGCCACCGGCACTTCCACCAGCGTCGGGAAGTACATGAACACGCCAAAGACCACCGCCACGGCATTGCCCTGCAGATTGTTCTGGCCGGCCAGGGCCTGGATCCATTCGGGCCGGATCAACTGGCGGATCACGCCCACGACAAAGACCCCGACCACCAGCAGCAGGAAGATCTGCTTCACGAAGCGCCAGGATTCCCACATCCAGGCTTGCCAGTCTTCCGGATTCAGCCGCCTTGCGTACCGAAGTACGGCCCACAGGGTCAGCGCCACGGCCACCACGCGGCCGGTGAGGGCGACCTGCAGCCCACCCGCATGCGGGGTGAGCCGTAGCGCCGCCACCCCCAGGGTGGTCGCCGCCAGGCCCAGCGCGATCCAGGTCCAGCGGTTGGCGCCTTCGACGATGTTTTCCAGGCCCTTCCAGGCGGTCGCACCGATCAGGAGCAGCAGCACGATCAGTAGCGAACCCTGCGCGCTGACGCCTTCTTCGCCTTTGGCCGCATCGAAAGGCACCCACTGGATCAAGGTGGCCTGCCAGGCCTCTGCCCAGGGCAGCGGCAGGTTCACTGTGGCGATGGTGGCGGTCAGTGGCCACAGCTTCAGCGTGCCGGCAACCAGCAGCGCCACCAGTGACAGCAGCACCCCGATGGCGGCCGGGCCGATGCTGGCCTTGTCGGCAAAGAGGGTGTCGGTCTGCGCATCGTGCGCGGCGTCGTCGCGCCAGAAGAGCAGGGCCATCAGCAGGCCGATGCCGATGCCGAACAGCAGGCACAGCACGAACCGGGCCGCGGCGAACTCGGCGCCCAGGATGCTGCCGGTGTAGGCCAGCGCCATGATGTTGCCGGCTGGCGCAAAAAAAAGGAAGGTGATGGCCGGTCCCAGGCCCGCGCCCTTGCGGTAGATGCCGGCGAACAAGGGCACGATGGTGCAGGAGCAGACCGCCAGCAGCGAGCCCGCCGCCGCGGCGGCCGGGTACGACACATGGCGCGGCGTTGTGCGACCCAGAAAGCGCGTGATGCTGGCCTTGGGAATCAGCGCGGCCATGGCCCCGGCAATGAAGAAAGCCGGCAACAGGCACAACAGCACGTGGGCGGCCAGGTAGGCGGCCAGATTGCCGGCGCCGCCGTTCAGCAAATGCAGGACGTCGCTCATAAGGAGGTCTTGAGAGGCAACCCGGTCAGCATCCTCCTCCGGGGACGGTCATGCCTTGCGGTGGGTCAAGCTTTGGCGCGACGACCCTGTGCGTCGATGACGACTTCTCCATCCTCTTTGGCAAACGGTCCCTTTTGCGCCGCAGGCAGCAGGTCCAGCACGGCCTCTGACGGCCGGCACAGGCGCGTGCCCAGCGGCGAGACGACGAGGGGCCGGTTCATCAGGATCGGGTGCGCCAGCATCGCGTCGATCAGCGCGTCGTCGCTCAGGGCCGGGTCGGCCAGTTTCAGCTCGGCGTAGATCGGCTCCTTGGCGCGGATCAGCTCGCGCACGGGCGCGCCCGTGGCCGCGATCAAGGCCACCAGTTCGGCGCGGCTGGGGGGCGTCTTAAGGTATTCGATGACCGTCGGCTCGATGCCGGCGTTGCGGATCATCGCCAGCACGTTGCGCGAGGTGCCGCATTTCGGGTTGTGATAAATCGTGATGGTGCTCATGAGGGGGTTCTTTCGGCGCTGAGGCCCTGTTCATACCAGTCTTTGGAGTTGTTGACGATCTTCACCACCAGCAGCATCACCGGCACCTCGATCAGCACGCCCACCACCGTGGCCAGCGCCGCGCCGGAGTTGAAGCCGAACAAGCTGATGGCGGCCGCCACCGCCAGTTCGAAAAAGTTGGACGCACCGATCAAGGCCGACGGGCAGGCGATGTTGTGCTTCTCGCCGACCGCACGGTTCAGCCAGTAGGCCAGTGCGGAGTTGAAGAACACCTGGATCAGGATCGGCACCGCCAGCAGGGCAATGATCAGCGGCTGGCGCAGGATGGCCTCGCCCTGGAAGGCAAACAGCAGCACCAGCGTGGCCAGCAGGGCGCTGATTGACCACGGTCCGACTTTTTCCATGGCGGCATCAAACGCCGCCTGCCCCTTGGCGAGCAGCGCCTTGCGCCAGAGCTGCGCCAGGATCACGGGGATCACGATGTACAGCACCACCGAGGTCAGCAGCGTGTCCCACGGTACGGTGATGGCCGAGATGCCCAGCAGAAAAGCCACCAGCGGCGCGAAGGCCACGATCATGATGCCGTCGTTCAGCGCCACCTGCGACAGCGTGAACAGCGGGTCGCCGCCGGTGAGCCGGCTCCACACGAACACCATGGCGGTGCAGGGCGCAGCGGCCAGCAGGATCAGCCCGGCGATGTAACTGTCAATCTGGTCAGGCGGCAGCAACGGCGCGAAGAGGTGGCGGATGAACAGCCATCCCAGGAAGGCCATCGAAAACGGCTTGACCAGCCAGTTCACGAACAGCGTGACGCCGATGCCGCGCATGTGCTGGCGCACCTCGTGCAGGGCGCCAAAATCCACCTTCACCAGCATCGGGATGATCATCACCCAGATCAACAGGCCCACGGGCAGGTTCACCTTGGCCACTTCCATGCCGCCGATGGCCTGGAACACGCCCGGCAGCAGCTGGCCGAGTGCGATACCCGCGACGATGCACAGGAACACCCAGACGGTGAGGTAGCGCTCGAACACGCTCATCGGCGCGTGCGCGGCCTGTTTGGCTGTGACTTCACATTGAACGCTCATGCAGCAACTCCATTCATGACCAGTTGTTCAAGGCGGTCCACGCCCACGGGCTCGTCTTCCAGCAGCGGCACCACGGCGTAGCGGCGGGCGTGGCAGGTGGCCACGGCTTCGATCTCGCTGCGTTCATTGCGCGCGCGCTGGCGCAGCAGGGGCGAGCTCACCGAGGCGGCAGCCACGCTGTTGTTGATGATCCAGGCCCAGGGCTCGATGCCGGCGCGGCGCAGGTCGGCCTGCAGGTTGGCGGCTTCCAGCACCGGCGTGGTCTCAGCCAGCGTCACCAGCAGCACCTTGGTCTGCTTCGGGTCCTGCAACTGCATCATCGGGGTGGTGAAGTGCACGCCGGTGCTGCCCATCTGGCGCACGATGTCGCGGTGGTAGGCGCCGGTGGCGTCGAGCAGCAGCAGGGTGTGGCCGGTGGGCGCGGTGTCCATCACCACGAACTTCTTGCCCGCCTCGCGGATGATCCGTGAGAAGGCCTGGAACACGGCGATCTCCTCGGTGCAGGGCGAGCGCAGGTCTTCTTCGAGCACCGCGCGGCCGGCGGCGTCGAGCGCCGCGCCCTTGGTGGCCAACACGTGGGCCCGGTAGGCCGCGGTGACCTCCTGCGGATCGATGCGGCTGACCGTCAGGTGCTCCAGCGTGCCATGCAGCGTCTCGGCCAGGTGCGCGGCGGGGTCGGAGGTGCTCAGGTGCACCGGGAGGCCGCGCCGGGCGAGTTCCACCGTCACGGCGGCGGCCAGCGTGGTCTTGCCGACGCCGCCCTTGCCCATCAGCATGACCAGGCCGTGGCCGTTCGCCGCGATGTCGTCCACCAACGCGGCAAGGCTGGGCGCGACCAGCGGGGCCTCGGGCGCAAGATCGTCCGCGCTTATGGGCGCTGAATCGCCCAGCAGGTGGCGCAAGGCATCCAGGCCGACCAGGTTGAAGGCCTTAAGCGGAATCTGGTCGGTGGGCAGCCGGGTCAGCTCGGCGGGCATGCGGCCTAGGGCGGCCCGTTCGCGCGCGACGATCGCGGCGGCCAGCGGGTCGGCTGCGGCCTCGACGGCCGGGAACACGCCGTTGACGACCAGGTACTGTTTTGAAAGGCCGATGGCCGCGAGTTCGGTGTGGGTGCGCGCGGCCTCCAACAGCGTGGAGGTCTGCGCGCGGGCGACCAGCACCAGCCGCGTGCGATCGGGGTCGGCCAGGGCATCGACAGCGGCCTTGTACTGGGCACGCTGCTTCTCCAGCCCGGCCAGCGGCCCCAGGCACGAGGCGTCGCCCTTGCCGTCTTCCAGAAAGCCGCTCCAGGCGCCGGGCAACTGCAGCATGCGGATGGTGTGCCCGGTGGGTGCGGTGTCGAAGATGATGTGCGCGTAGGCCTGCGTCAGCGCGGAATCGGTCAGCAGGCCGGTGAATTCGTCGAAAGCCGCGATCTCGGTGGTGCAGGCGCCCGAGAGCTGCTCCTCGATGCCCCGCACGACGTCATCCGGCAGCAGCCCGCGCACCGGTCCGACGATGCGGTCGCGGTAGGCTTGGGCTGCGGCCTGCGGGTCGATCTCCAGCGCGTCCAGCCCCGGCACGGCGGCCACGGGGGTGATGTGGTTGCCGATGGTGATGCCGAACACCTGCCCCACATTGGACGCCGGGTCGGTGCTGACCAGCAGCACGCGCTGGCCAACTTGTGCCAGTTCGATAGCCGTGGCACAGGCAATCGAGGTCTTGCCGACGCCGCCCTTGCCGGTGAAGAACAGGAACCGGGGCGGCTGTTGCAGAAAATTCATGGGGGCCTTCAGGGATACGTGTGGGGTGGCGTGTTCAACAGCATTTGCCGCCGGAGCAGCAACTGCCTGCGGGAGCCACTTCGGCCAGGACCGGGGCTGCTGCCGGCGCGGCCAGGCCAGCCCAGCGGGTCAGCTCGGCGCGGTTCGGGTAGCGGCCGGCCAGCGCGACTTCGCCGTCCACCAGCACCAGCGGCAGCGCCTCGGCACCCGAGCGCTCCAGAAAGGCCTTCACGGTGGCGTTGTGGGCAAAGTCCATCGGTTGCTGGGCCAGGTTGAAGCGTTCGATGGCGACGCCTTGCTGCTTCGCCCAGTCGAGGTCGGCTGCGAGGCTGACCAGCGACTGGTCGACGTCCTGGCCGCACACGCCACTGCTGCAGCACAGGGCGGGGTCAAAGATCTGGATGGTTTTCATGGTTTTTCCTAGTTTGTTCGTGTGAAGGTTCAATCAACGGCTTGCCAGTTCGCGGGCCGTGCCTTGCAGCAGGGTTTTTTCCAGCTTCTCGGTCGGCAGGCTCACCAGCAACTCCAGCCGGCGCTTCAGCGCATGCAGCGTTTGGCGGAAGGCCTCAAGCTTCTGGGCGTCGGTGCCGTCGCCGGCGGACGGGTCCGGGTAGCCCCAGTGCGCGGTGGCAGGCTGGCCGGGCCAGTACGGACAGACTTCACCAGCAGCGTTGTCGCAGACGGTGATGACCAGGTCCATGTGCGGGGCGTCGAGGGTTCCGAATTCGTCCCAGCTCTTGCTCTGCAGGCCCTCGGTGGAGATGCCGGCGTTCTGCAGCACCTGCAGGCCCAAGGGGTTGGGTTGCTGGTTCTCGCGTGGGCTGCTGCCGGCCGAAAAGGCCTTGAAGCGGCCTTTGCCGATGTGGTTGAGGATGGCTTCGGCCAGGATGCTGCGGGCCGAGTTGTGCGTGCACAGGAAAAGGACGTTCAGCGGGTGGGTGGTGTCGGTCATGGTGTGGCTGTCAGGACGTGGTTGTCGGAATGGGGCGTCGAAGGAATTCCGGGCGCAGCGGGTTCGAGGGACGGCAGCACAACGACGGGAGAGAACCCCCCGCCGGGCGTGCGGAAGTTGGTGGTTTGGCCGGTCCAGGTGCGCGCGGCCAGCAACTGGATCTGGCCCAGCCAGGTGTAGGCGCGCAAGTCCAGTTTGAGCCGCTGGGGCTGGCCATTCACCTCGACCAGGCGCTCGCTGGGCGGCACGAGGTCCTGCGCGACAAAGTCGCCGGCAAGGATGTCGCTCCAGACGCGGCGGGTGAGCTTGTCGCCACGGTAAGCGGCCTTGGCGCCATACCCCGCGACGGGCTTGAAGAACAGCTGGCGCCGGCGCGCCCACAGCGCATCGGCCTGCTCCTGCGTCACCTGCACGGTGCGCGGGATGGCGGCCTGCAGGATGCGCCGGTCTTGCGGGGAAACGCCCCAGGATTCGAGCAGCGCATCGTCGCCCAGCGTGACCAGGTTGCGCTTGTCGGCAAACAGGGCATGGGCGCGGGGATGCGGCGTCACCACCGCGCCGCCGGCCACGTAGGCTTCACGCAGCGCGGCATGCGAGGGATCGGAGAGGTCGAAGTCGGTCAGGCGGTTGTAGATCAGGTCCACCGGCTGGCCGGCGGGAAGGGCCGAGTGCCACAGCGCGCCGTCATGCCACTGCAGTTCGCGGGCATCGGCGACGGCGGTCGTGATGCCGTGCTGCAGGAACAGCTGCCGCGCCAGCGCGAACTCGGGCGCCAGGTACTGGGTGTCCGGTGCGTCGTCCACGATCAGCACGGTGCGCAGCGGTGCTTCTCCGCGCTGCGCCCGCCATTCGGCGCGGAACATCGCAAGAAAGGTTTCGTCGAGGTGAAGCAGGTCGGTCGAGGTGTCGAACAGGCCGCGCATCGAATCGCAGCAGGCCCGGTGCGCGCGCGCCAGGGCGGCGTTGAGCAGGGCGCCGCCGGCGTTGGTGTTGATCTCAATCAGGCGTGGACCGTCAGCGCCCATGTGGAAGTCGTAGCCCATGAACACGCCCGAGGGCCCGAAGGCGTGCCGGGCGATGGCCGGGGCGTTCGCCAGCGTGTAGTGCTGGTAGGCGGGCAGGGCGATCACCCGTTCGATGGCCGACACCGTGGCGGCCAGCGCATCGCGGGTTCCGGCGTCCAGAAACACGGCAGTGTCGGAGAACAGGTGGGGATGGCTCGCGGCCAGTTGCTGGGTCAGACCCGCCAGGCTGGGGTCGGTCTCAAGTTGTTCGCGCAGACGGTCCGGGCTCAGGGTCTGGCACATGCAGCCCAGGTTCAGTGCGTCGGCCAGGTTCATGGTGTTCTTCCTGTGCGGCAGGTCAGCAGTTGATGCAGTTCGCGGATTCGGTGAGCTCGCAGGCCTGCCCCTCGCAGCAGTGCTGCGTCAGGTAGCCGAGCAGGGCATTCATCTGCGCGAAGTTGGCGCGGTAGATCAGGTAGCGTCCGCGCGGCTCGCTGCTGACCAAACCCGCGTTGGCCAGTTCCTTGAGGTGGAAGGAGAGGGCGCTGGGCGCGATGCCGAGTTGCTCGGCGATCACCCCGGGCGTCAGGCCGGCAGGGCCGGCCACGACCAAGGCACGAAAGGCACGCAGGCGTTGCGGCTGGGCCAGTGCGGCCAGCGCCTTCACGGTGCGGGCCTCGTCGGCGACGGAATCAGGCTGTGTCGTTTCCATATTTCAATGATAGTTGAAATAGGTGACGATTCCGTGACGGGGATCAATGAAACCGTACGGGGTCACAAAACCATAGCGCCACATGACCCCTCGACGCTGGGATGGGGCTGAAAATGTCATCAAAACGACACACAGCTGCCATCAGGGTGTCACCCGGGCCTCGCACCATGCCTGGGTTGCCGTACCCCGCACGTAACCAGGAGATCGCCCATGAACGAACCCCTTGCCTCGCCGATGGCCCGGCTGCTGATGGCGCCGCAGACGCCGGCCCTGCGCCCGATCGCGTCGGGCTCTCCCAAAACGACCGAAGCGCGCGGCGGCCTGACGGTGACCTGGGCTCGGCACCAGGACGAGGTGCGGCTGGCCCAGCGGCTGCGCTTCGAGGTGTTTGCCGGCGAGATGGGCGCGCGCCTGCCGGTGACTGTGCCTGGCCACGACATCGATCTCTTTGACGATTTCTGCGAGCACCTGCTGGTGCGCGAATGTGCTGACGGCCCGGTCATCGGCACCTACCGCGTGCTGACGCCGGCCCAGGCCAAACGGGTGGGCCGCACCTACAGCGACACTGAGTTCGATCTGACCCGCCTGCGCGCGCTGCGACCGCGCATGGTCGAGCTGGGGCGCAGCTGTGTGCACCCCGATCACCGGCACGGCGGCGTGATCATGGTGCTGTGGGGCGCGCTGGCGGGCTTCATGGAGCGCAACGGCCTGGATGTCATGATGGGTTGCGCCAGCATTCCGATGCTGCACAACGGCGTGCTCAGTGGCGATGGGGCGGCCAGCGTGTGGCGGCAGCTGCGCGACACCCACCTGGCGCCGATTCAGGATCGCGTGTTTCCCCGCCTGGCGCTGCCCGTGGAGCAACTCGACGACCAGCTTGATGTCGAACCGCCCGCACTGATCCGGGGTTACCTGCGCCTCAGTGCGAAGGTGCTCGGCCCACCGGCCTGGGACCCGGACTTCAACACCGCCGATCTGCCCTTGCTGATGCGCCTGGACGAACTGGCGCCGCGCTTTCGCCGGGATTTCCTGCGCTCGGCATGAGGCACGGCTTCGGAATGGGCGACCCGATGTTTTCAGGGGACCCAGTAGCAAGGCCTACCGGATGGGCTGGGTGCCTCTGGATAGGCAACAATAGGCCTTCCTGAAGCCGCCCGTTCGCTCTGATGCCGATAGCCCCCGACTCCAAGTCCGACTCCCGCCTGCGCGAGGCCGTCCCTGACGCGTCGATCAGCTCGTCGCCCGTCACACTGCTGGACCGCGACCACAGCATCCTCGCCTTCAACGAACGGGTGCTTGACTGGGCCTGCCGTCCCGCGGTGCCCTTGCTGGAGCGGTTGCGCTACCTGTGCATTGTCTCGTCCAACCTCGACGAGTTCTTTGAAGTGCGGGCCGAGCCTCACCTCAGCGCCAGCCAGGCGGGCGCGCACCGGGGCCTGTACACGCGGGAGTCGTTCGAGGCGCTGGCTGCGAGCGCGAGCCGGCTGGTGACGCACCAGTACGTGATCTACAACGACCAGTTGTTGCCGGCCTTTCGCAAACGGGGCATCCGGATCGTCGCGCACGGCGAGCGCACGCCGGCGCAGCGCCGCTGGGTCAAGGCGTATTTCCAGCGCGAGGTCCGGCCCCTGCTGATTCCGGTGGGGCTGGACCCGTCGCACCCGTTTCCGCAGGTGGCCAACAAGTCGCTGAACTTCATCGTGCGCCTGGGGGGCAAGGATGCCTTTGGGCGCGCCAACGAGATCGCCATCGTCAAGGTGCCGCGCGTGCTGCCGCGCTTCATCCGCATGCCCGATGCGGTGTCCGAGGGGCGCACCCTGTTCGTCTCGCTCTCGAGCGTGATTCGCTCGCACCTGGTGGACCTGTTTGCCGGGCGCGAGGTCGGGCAGTTCTCGCAGTTTCGGGTCACCCGGCATTCCGACCTGTCGGTGGACGAGGAGGATGTGGAGAACCTGCGCACCGCCTTGCGCCAGGGCCTGGTGCACCGCCATTTCGGCCAGGCCGTGCGGCTCGAGGTGTCGGCGGGCTGTTCCGAATACCTCAGCAGTTTCCTGCTGCGCCAGTTCGGCCTGCCGGCGCAGGCGCTGTACCGGGTGCACGGCCCGGTGAACCTGGCCCGCCTCACGCAGCTGATCGACCTGGTGGACCGGCCGGAGTTGCTGTTTGCGCCCTACAAGGCAAGCTACCCGGTGCAGCTGAACGCTGGCGAATCCTTCTTTTCGCGCCTGAAGCAGGGCGATGTGCTGATCCACCAGCCGTTCGAGAGCTTCGACGGGGTGCTGGCGTTCCTGCGCGAGGCGGTGAACGATCCCGACGTGCTGGCCATCAAGCAGACCATCTACCGCACCGGCTCGGATTCGGAGCTCATGGAGCTGCTGCGCGAAGCGGTGCGCCGCGGCAAGGAGGTCACCGTCGTGGTGGAACTGAAGGCGCGCTTCGACGAAGAGGCCAACATCAACTGGGCCGAGGCGTTGGAGTCGATCGGCGCACAGGTCGTGTACGGCGTGCTGGGCCTGAAGACCCACGCCAAGATGCTGTTGCTGACGCGACGCGAGGGCAAGACCCTCAAGCGCTACGGGCACCTCTCCACCGGCAACTACAACCCGCGCACCGCGCGCCTGTATACCGACGTCAGTTGCCTGACGGCGGATCCACTGTTGACCGCCGACATGGAGCATCTGTTCGTGCACATCGCCAGTCAGAGCCATCTACCGCGCATGAACCGCTTGCTGCTGGCGCCGTTCGGATTGCACACGAAATTGATTGCGAAGATTGCGGCGCTTGGCGCCCTGGCTGCGTCAGGCAGGGACGCACGCATCGTCGTCAAGATGAACGCGCTGACCGACGAGGCGCTCATCCTGGCGCTGGTGGCCGCCGGGCGCCAGGGTGTGAAGATCGACCTGATCGTGCGCGGGGCCTGCATGTTGCCCGCCGGGGTGCCGGGCGTGACCGACAACGTGCGGGTGCGCTCGGTGATCGGACGCTTCCTGGAGCATTCCAGGGTGTTCTATTTCCGGGGCGACGGTGCCGAGGAGCTGTACCTGTCCAGCGCCGACTGGATGAACCGCAACATGCTGCGCCGCGTCGAGCTGGCCTGGCCGGTGACCGATCCGGTGCAGCGCCAGCGCGTCATTGACGAATGTCTGGTGGCCTACCTGCACGATGGACGCGATGCCTGGGATATGGGAAGCGATGGCGTGTACCACCGGGTGGATTTGAAGGCGAAGCCGCCAGGGCACGGCGCCCAGGCGGCATTGATGGCGCGTTATGCCGCGTCCGAGAGTGAAAAGGGAGAATAGAGGATGGATCTGATTCTTTGGCGTCACGCGGAGGCCTTCGACCTGGCTGAGGGGGGAACCGACCTGGAGCGCATGCTCACCCCGCGCGGCGAGAAGCAGGCGGCGCGCATGGCGGCCTGGCTCGATCGGCAACTGCCCGAGGGCGTGCGCGTCCTGTGCAGCCCGGCCCGGCGCACCGAGCAGACCGCGCAGGCACTCGGGCGCAAATACAAGTTGCGCAGCGAACTGGCGCCTGAAGGCCATGTCGACGATCTGCTGGCCGTGGTGGGCTGGCCGCAGACACGGGCTCCGATCCTGGTGGTGGGGCATCAGCCTACCTTGGGGCAGACCCTGTCACGCTTGCTGGGTTTGCAGAATCCGGAGTGCCCGGTACGCAAGGGGGCCGTCTGGTGGGTGCGCAGTCGCGAACGCGAAGGCGTGCTGCAGACCGTCGTCGTGACAGTCCAGACGCCCGAACTGCTTTGATGCATCGAGGCAGGGCAAGGGGCGCACGCCGCGACGGCGTCGCCGGCCCGAGGCGTTTCAGTTCTTGCCGGCCTTCTTTTCGGCAGTCGGCTTGAGCGGCGGCAACTGACCGAGCTCGGCCTTGAAGGCGGTATCGCTCAGCGCGGTGAGCAGGCGAATGCCGGCGCGCAGCAGGGCGTTCTTTTTTACCGGTACGGCCAGCTTGGCCGCGCGCTGCTTGAGGGCCACCAGCGCTGCATAGTCGTCCGCGGTCACCGTGAAACGGTCGCGCACCAGCTTGGGCTTCCTGACCTTGGCAGGCTTTGCCGGCTTGGCCGGCTTCGTGTCGGCCTTGGTCGGCTTGGCAGCCTTTGGAGCCGCTTCTGCCTTTGCAGGCTTGTCCGGCTGGGCAAAGGCCTTGGCGAGCGGCTTTGCCGCCGGTATGGCAGCAGCCTTCGGCGTGGACTTTGCGCTGGCCCTGGCGTTCACAGGCCCGGCCGGCATCGCTGCCGGTTTTTTGGCGGCGGCCTTGCGGCTGGAAGGTGCCCGCGCCGCGGCCACGGGTGCCACCGGGGCCGCCGGCGCAACGGCAGCGGTTGTCGGAGGGGTTGGGGTTTTGGTGCTCATGGCGCCTCCTTGGTCGTATCGTTCAGTTTCGGTCCAATGCCCATTGATCAAGCATCCGAAGTGGCATTATCCTGCGTTGTATCAGGACTGCAGAATTTGCAGGGACCAGGGCGTGCGTTGCCACGCATTCGCCTCTTCGCGCAGCAGGTGCGCGGACTGCGGCCAGGCTTCGCTCCAGCCGTCGCGCAGGCTGACCGAAACACGGCGCGGGCTGTTGAGGTTGCAGGCCACAACGAGGTCTTTGAGATCAGGGTCACGCCGGGCATGGCACAACACCACGGCCAGCCGCAACGCCAGCAGTTGCTGCACGAAGGTCACGTCGTTGAAATCGATCACCAGCTTGGCGAGCTTGCCGCGATGGCCCAGGACCAACTGCCCCAGGCGCTCCAGTTCGGACAACGAAAACCCCGGCGCATCGGAATTGCCCAGGATGTACGCACCGTGCTTGTGATAGTCGCTGTGCGAGATCTGTGCGCCGATTTCGTGCAGTTGAGCCGCCCAGGCGAGCTTGTTTTCCAGCCGGCCGGCCTGGCTTTCGGTCATTCCCGGTCGCATCTGGCGGAACAGTCCGCAGGCGATGCGGCTGACACGGTTGGCGTGCACCGTGTCGACGCCGAACTTGCGGGTCAGGCGCTGCACGGTCGTGGCGCGCACGTCGGTCTGGATGTGCTCGCGGTCCAGCAGGTCGTAAAGCGCGCCTTGGCGCAATGCGCCCTCGGCCGCGCGCATCTCGTCGATTTCGAGCAGGTCAAACACCGCGCGCAGCACGGCAAGCCCGCCCCCGATCACCGCGCGCCGGTCGTCCTTCAGGCCTTCGATGCGCAGATTGTCGGCCCGGCGCGCCTTCAGCAGGCGGTCCAGCAGCCAGTCCAGCCCCTCCCGCGTCACCGAGGCCGCTGCACCACCGGCCATCCCCAGTACGTCGGCGACTGCACCGATCGTGCCTGAAGCGCCGTAGGCCACGTCCCAGCTGCTGGGCCGGTAGGCGTTGAGCGCTTCGTCGAGCACGGCCTTGGCGGCAATCTCGGCCATCCTGAATGCTGACGGCGTGAACTGCGCGTCGGGAAAGTAGCGCATCGACCAGGCCACACTGCCCACGCGGTAGGACTCCATGACCTGGGCCTCGAAACCCTGGCCCAGAATCAGTTCAGTGGACCGTCCGCCGATATCGACGACCAGGCGGCGTTCGGCGGACTGCGGCAGCGAGTGCGCCACACCCTGGTAGATCAGGCGGGCCTCCTCGCGCCCGGACACCACGTCGATCGGGAAGCCGAGAATGCGCTCAGCTTCGATCAGAAACTCGGCCCGGTTGCGCGCTTCGCGCAGCGTCTGGGTCGCGACCGCGCGCACATGATGCTTCTTGAACCCTGCCAGCCGCTCGCCGAAGCGTGCCAGGCAGTCCCAGCCGCGCTGCATGGCTGCCGGAGTCAGGTTGCGATCATCGTCCAGGCCGCTGCCCTGGCGCACGGTCTCTTTCAGGTATTCGGTCCGGTGGATCTGACCGTGGTCAAGGTGGCCGATTTCAAGGCGGAAGCTGTTGGATCCCAAGTCCACAGCGGCGAGGCGGGTACCGTTTTGCATGAATGAATTCTTGTTGCTGGGGTCAGCATAGCATTCGCGCCGACTACGGCGCGCAATGGGCGCGCGCACTTCAGCCAATGACGCGGCCATCGGCGGTCAGCATGCTCTGGGTGACGTAGGTGCTGCCGAATCGCTGGGGGTTGAAGCTGATGCGGTAGCCGCCCATGTCCAGCGCCGCGCGCTTCTGAAAGGCGGTCATCACGTTGGCACGGGTCATGGCGCCGTCCACATCGTCCAGCACCTCGCTGGTGTAGCGCGCCGCCAGAAATCCCGCCAGGCCGAGCGGCGAGGGCGGCTCGTCAAACAGGCGGCCGAGCACGTCGCGGTAGGCCCGCACCACCGGCAGGCTGGCGGTGACCATGGGCACCGGCTGGGTGGCGATCACCGGGGTGTTGCGGGCGGCCCCCATTTGCATCAGGGTCTGCAGGTTCACATCGGCCAATGCGACGAGGTAGCGCTGGCGCGACTGCTTTTCCAGGCCCTGGGTGAAGCGGGCCAGCTCGGGCGTGCCGCCGACGAACAGCAGGATGGCTGGCGTGCCAGAGTTCAGCCGCTGGCCCAGGTCGCGCGCGTCGCCGGTGTTCCGGAAACTCTGCAGGCGCAGCTGAAGGGCAGCCGCCGTCCGTTCGACCCCGTCGTGCTGCAGGGCATAGTCCTGCGGGGTGGCGTAGATCGCCCCCAGGTCCCGCACACCCATGTTGGAGAGCGACTTGAGGGCGTGGACGATCTGGTCCTGGCGGGTGGCAAAGATCGGAAACGTCCGCTCGTCCACGTCACCGGCGTCCTGCAGCCAGGGTGCGGCGTGGGCGATCGCCAGGTTCTCCGCCCGCAGGTGGTCCCACAGCTGCCGCGCCGTGATGGCGGCCACCGTGCCCGACAGGGCGACGCAGGCCGGGTTGTCCCGCACCTGCGCCAGCGCCGCGCGCAGGCTGCCCGGGCTGCCATCGGTTTCGATGGACAAGTGCTGTACCGTGCGCCCGCGCGCGCCGGCGCGGCTGTTGAGGTCGGCCCAGGCGGCGCGCGAGCCGATCAGGAAGTCCTTTGACACGTCCTGCTGCTGCAGGGACACATCGACGATCTGGGCCACCACGGGGTTGCGGGACGAGCCGCGAGCGGCCTGGGCCCGCGCCATGGGCAAGGCAGCGCTTGCCGCGATCACGGCCGCACCCGAGCGCAGCAGGCGGCGCCGGCTGGCGTTCAACAAGGGCATGAAGACTCCTGTGAGGCGCTACCAAAGAGATAGCTGAATATGACCAATCGGCGCTGGGATGGGGCAAAAATGATAGAGAAAACGGGTCCCAGCTCATTTCTGGGCTGGCGGCAGCAGCACCCGATCCACGACGTGCACGACGCCGTTGGTGGCCTTGATATCGGCCGTCACGACCATGGCCTCTTCCACCGTGACGTAAGCGCCAGTGCGCGAAAGTGTCAGATTCGTGCCCTGAACGGACATGACCGGACCGTTTTTCACCTCGGCAGCCATGACCTGCGCGGGCACCACGTGGTAGGTCAGGACCGCTTTCAGGCGGGCTGGGTCCTTGGCGAGCTCGTCCATCGTCCGGGCGGACACGGCCTTGAAGGCGTCGTTGTTCGGGGCAAACACCGTGAAGGGGCCGGGGCCCTTGAAGGTGTCGTTCAGGCCAGCCTTGACGACCAGCCCGTGCAGCGTGCTCAGCGACGGGGTTTGCGCCAGGGTGTCGGCAACGGATACCGGAACCGGTTGGGTGGCGCAGCCGGCGACAAGGGCCAGGGCGGCGGCGAGGCAGAGGAAGCGGCGATTGATCATGGCGATGGTCCAAGGTAGGTGGAGGCGCCCAGCATAGGCAGGGCGTGTGTCAGATTCGTGACACCAGCCTGCCCCGCGCCGGGATCAAGCCCTTGAAATCAAAGTCCTTTTCCCCGTGATTTGTCACACCGTTGTCACACAAGCTTCCTACAGTCGGCTTATTGATCAACCCAAACCAAAGGTAACCGCATGAATACGACCCTGAAATTCGCCGTGGGCAGCCTGATCGGCGCGACCGCCATCTCCTTCTCCCTGGGCGCCCTGGCGCAGGACATCACGGGCGCCGGCGCCACTTTCCCGGCGCCGCTGTACGCCAAATGGGCATCCGAGTACAACAAGGCCACGGGCATCAAAGTCAACTACCAGTCGGTCGGCTCCGGCGCGGGCATCAAGCAGATCGACTCCAAGACCGTGGCATTCGGCGCGTCCGACATGCCCCTGAAGGACGAAGATCTGGCGAAAAAGGGCCAGCTGCAGTTCCCCACCGTCATTGGCGGCGTGGTGCCGGTGATCAACGTCAAGGGCATCGAACCCGGCCAGCTCAAGCTCACGGGCCAGGTGCTGGGCGACATCTTTTTGGGCAAGATCACCAAGTGGACCGATCCGGCCATCAAGGCGTTGAACCCTGGCGTGGCGCTGCCCGACGCAGACATCGCACCGGTGCGCCGTGCCGACGGCTCGGGCACGACCTTCATCTTCACGAACTACCTGAGCAAGGTGAATGCCGAGTGGAAGGGCAAGGTGGGTGAGGGCACCGCCGTGAACTGGCCTGCCGGCGCGGGGGGCAAGGGCAATGAAGGTGTGGCAGCCTTCGTGAACCGGCTGCCGAACTCCATCGGTTACGTCGAATACGCCTATGTCAAGCAGAACAAGATGAACTATGCGCTGATGCAGAACAGCACCGGCGCCTTCGTCGCACCGGACGATGCGACGTTCAAGGCAGCCGCCGCCGGCGCGGATTGGGCCAAGAGCTTCTACCAGATCCTGACCAACCAGCCCGGCAAGGACGCGTGGCCGCTGACGGGTGCGACCTTCATCCTGATGCACAAGGCGCAGGACAAGCCAGCGGAGGCCGCTTCGGCCCTGAAATTCTTTGCCTGGGCCTACAAGAACGGCGACAAGATGGCGGAAGACCTGGAATACGTGCCGATGCCGGCCGTCGTGAAGGCGCAAGTCGAGAAGGCCTGGGCTGAGGTCAAGGACACCGCCGGCAAGCCGGTGGCGTTCAAGTAAACCGATCGCTCTGCCGAAAGACCTTCAGGATCCTCGACGTGTCATCTACACTGCCGACGAACTTACCTTTGGGCCCTTCCGCAAGAGGGGCAGGACGCGCCATGACCAACCCACCGCCCGCCCGCTCGCCAAGAACCGGCCCGTTTGTCGACCGCCTCTTCGGCTGGGCGGCGAAGGGGGCGGCTCTTTTGACGCTCTCGCTGCTGGTGGCCATTCTGGGTTCGCTGTTTGTTGGCGCCTGGCCGGCGATTGCCAAATATGGCCTCGGTTTCCTGACCAGCACCACCTGGGATCCGGTCACCGAGGAGTTCGGCGGCCTGGTGATGATCTACGGCACGCTGGCGACGTCGATCATTGCACTGCTGATCGCGGTGCCGGTGAGTTTCGGCATCGCGCTGTTCCTGACCGAGCTGTCGCCGGCCTGGTTGAAGCGGCCACTGGGCACGGCCATCGAATTGCTGGCTGCCGTGCCCTCCATCGTCTACGGCATGTGGGGCCTGCTGGTGTTTGGCCCGATCTTGGCCACCTTCGTGCAAAAGCCGTTGCAGGCCTTGTTTGGTGGCGTGCCGGTGCTGGGCGCCCTGGTCAGCGGACCCCCGGTGGGCATCGGCATTCTGTCGGCCGGCATCATCCTGGCGATCATGATCATCCCGTTCATCGCCGCGGTGATGCGCGACGTGTTCGAGGTCACGCCGCCGCTGCTCAAGGAGTCGGCCTACGGGCTGGGCGCCACCACCTGGGAGGTGGTCTCCACCATCGTGCTGCCCTACACCAAGGCGGGTGTCATCGGCGGCATCATGCTCGGGCTGGGCCGTGCGCTGGGGGAAACCATGGCCGTGACCTTCGTGATCGGCAACATGAACCAGCTCGATTCACTGAGCCTTTTCCAGGCTGCCAACAGCATCACATCGGCGCTCGCCAATGAATTTGCCGAAGCGGGCGAGGGCTTGCACCAGGCTTCGCTGATCTATCTGGGCCTGGTCCTGTTCTTCATCACCTTCGTGGTGCTGTCGCTGTCCAAGGTGTTGCTGGCGCAGCTGCGCAAGGGCGAAGGGAAGAAGTCATGAATGCTGTCACCATCGATCCCCGCGAACAAAAATACGCACGACGCAAGCGGGTCAACCAGATGGCCGTGGGTCTGGCCCTGGCCGCCATGGCTTTTGGCCTGTTCTGGCTGGCGTGGATTCTTGTGGAAACCGTGCGCCTGGGTGTGAGTGGGCTGGTGCTTTCCACCTTCACTCAGATGACGCCGCCACCCAACGAAGTCGGCGGGTTGGCGAATGCCATCTATGGCTCTGTGCTGATGGTATCGCTGGCCACCTTCATCGGTGCTCCGATCGGCATCATGGCGGGCATCTATCTCGCGGAATACGATCCCCATGGCTGGCTGGCCTCTGTGACACGATTTGTCAACGACATCTTGCTGTCGGCGCCGTCGATCGTGATCGGTCTGTTCGTCTATGCCGTCGTCGTGTCCCGCTTCAAAACGTTCTCAGGCTGGGCTGGTGTGATTGCGCTGGCCCTGATCGTGATTCCGGTGGTGATCCGCACCACCGAGAACATGCTGCAACTGGTGCCCCCGGGCCTGCGCGAGGCAGCCTACGCGCTGGGCGCGCCCAAATGGAAGGTCATCCTCAGCATCACGATGAAGGCCGCGCGCGCTGGCGTGATCACCGGGATTCTGCTGGCCGTGGCGCGCATTGCCGGCGAGACGGCCCCCTTGCTGTTCACGGCCCTGAGCAACCAGTTCTGGACGTCGAATCTGGGTGAGCCGATGGCCAGCCTTCCGGTCACGATCTTCAAGTTCGCAATGAGTCCCTATGAAAACTGGCAGAAGCTGGCATGGGCCGGTGTGTTCCTGATCACGTTTGCGGTGCTGGGCCTGAATATTCTGGCCCGCGTGCTGACCCGCCACAAGAATTGAAAAAGGCTCGAACCCGATGGAAACCCTGACCCCGACCCGCGAGAAGTCCAAGATATCCGTCAAGGATCTGAACTTCTACTACGGCAAATTTCACGCCCTGAAGGGCATCAACCTTGAGATCCCCGAGAACAAGGTCACGGCCTTCATCGGCCCGTCGGGCTGCGGCAAGTCCACGCTGCTGCGGGTCTTCAACCGCATGTTCGAGCTGTACCCCGAGCAGCGTGCCGAAGGACGAATCGTGCTGGACGGCGAGGATCTGCTCACGTCGAAAAAGGACGTGCCGATTCTGCGCGCCAAGGTGGGCATGGTGTTCCAGAAGCCGACGCCGTTTCCGATGTCGATCTACGACAACATCGCATTCGGCGTGAAGCTGTTTGAGAACCTCAACGCAACCGATATGGACGAGCGTGTGGAGTGGGCGCTGCGCAAGGCCGCACTTTGGGGCGAAGTGAAAGACAAGCTGCGCCAGGGGGGCTCCAGCCTCTCCGGCGGGCAGCAGCAGCGCCTGTGCATCGCGCGCGGCATTGCGATCAAGCCAGAGGTTCTGTTGCTCGATGAGCCCTGTTCGGCCCTGGATCCGATCTCCACGGCAAAGGTCGAAGAACTGATCGTCGAGCTCAAGCAGGACTACACCGTGGTGATCGTGACCCACAACATGCAGCAGGCGGCGCGGTGCAGCGACTACACGGCCTACATGTACCTCGGCGATCTGATCGAGTTCGGCGCGACCGAGCAGATGTTCTTCAAGCCGACCCGCAAGGAAACCGAAGATTACATAACCGGCCGTTTCGGCTGAGGAGACTGCCATGTCCGACAAACACTTGTCCAGCCAGTTCGACAGCGAACTGCATTCCGTGTCGACCCGTGTCATGGAGCTGGGCGGCCTGGTCGAATCCCAGCTCCTCAACGCGATCTACGCCCTGACCCACTTCAGCGATGAGACGGCCGACCGGGTGATCCAGACCGAAGATCGGGTGGATTCGATGGAGGTCGAGATCGATCACGACCTTTCTTCCATCATCGCGCGGCGCCAGCCGACCGCGCGTGATCTGCGTCTGCTGATTGCCATCTCGAAGACGACCGCGAACCTCGAACGCGTGGGCGACGAGGCCGAGAAGATTGCCCGCATGGTCAAGTCGATCATCCGCAGCGGATCAGCGCGCGCGCTGCCGTCCTCCGAGCTGCGCATCGCCGCCGGGCAGGCGTCCACGCTGCTGCGCAAGGCGCTGGATGCCTTTGCGCGCCTGGACGTCGATGCGGCCGTCTCGATCATTCGGGACGACGACGAAATCGACCGCGAGTTCGATGGATTCGTCCGCAAGCTGATCACCTACATGATGGAAGATCCGCGCACCATCTCGCCGAGCCTGGATCTGCTGTTCCTGGCCAAGGCGATCGAGCGCATCGGCGACCACGCCAAGAACGTGGCCGAATTCATCATCTACATCGTCAAGGGAACCGATGTGCGCCACACCGCCATCGAGCAGATCGAGTCGGCCGTGAAATGAGAAGCCTGCCGCGTGTCCTGATCGTGGAAGACGAGCCGGCGATCGCCGAGCTGATCGCCGTGAATCTGCGCCACAACGGCTTTCAGCCCACGTGGGCGCTGGACAGCGAAACCGCCCAGCGCGAGCTCGATGCGGTGCTGCCCGACGTGATTCTGCTGGACTGGATGCTCCCCGGCGAGAGCGGTTTGTCGCTCGCCCGAAAATGGCGAGCCGACGCACGCACGCGTTCGGTGCCGATTCTGATGCTCACGGCGCGCGGCGACGAGGCCGATCGTGTGGCCGGTCTCGATGTCGGTGCCGACGACTACATCACCAAGCCGTTTTCCACCCGTGAGCTGCTGGCCCGCATCCGTGCGGTGCTGCGCCGTCGCGCACCAGAACAGGCCGGGGCGTCGGTGACCGTGGGCGATCTGGCGCTGGACCCCGCGACCTATCGTGTGAGCTGGATGGGGCAGGCGCTGAAGCTGGGCCCCACCGAGTTCAAGCTGCTGCACTACCTTATGACCCACACTGAGCGGGTGCACAGCCGGGCCCAGTTGCTGGACCGGGTATGGGGCGACCATGTATTCATCGAAGAGCGCACGGTGGACGTTCACATCAAGCGCTTGCGCGAGGCGCTGGGCCCGGCGGGCGCTCTGGTGGAAACCGTGCGAGGTGCCGGCTACCGGCTCACCGCGCAGCTCCCGACGGCCAGTCCGGCATGTTCCGGAGGCTGAGTTCCTTCCTGCTCGTGCTGCTTGCGGGAGCGGGCATCGGCTGGCTTGCCAGCGGCCTGGCAGGGGCACTGGCCGGTGTGATTGCGGGGGCCATGGTCTGGTTCTTTACCGACCTGGCCCGCGGCAGCCGGGTGATTCTCTGGCTGCGCGACCCGCAGGCGCGCGAGGCGCCCACGCTGTGGGGCCTTTGGGGCGAGGCAGCCGATCGCTCCCGGCGCCTGCTGCGCGCGCGCGACCAGCAGCTGATCGAAAGCGAGGCCCGCCTGCAAGCCTTCCTGGCGGCGATCCAGGCATCACCCAATGGCGTGGCCATTCTGGACAGGCAGGGGTACATCGAATGGTTCAACCAGACGGCCGCAAAGGACTTTGGCCTGGACCCGCAGCGTGACCTGGGCCAGCAAATCGGCAACCTGGTGCGCGACCCGGTGTTTGCGGGGTACTACGCCGGTCGCGACTATGGGCATGAGGTGCTGTTGGCGGGCCGTGGCAGTACGCCGCAGCGGCCGGTGCAGCTGTCGGTGCAACTGCATCCCTATGGTGACGGCAGGCTGTTGTTGCTGTCGCGCGATGTGACGGCCCTGGCGCAGGCGGAAGCCATGCGTCGGGACTTCGTGGCGAATGTTTCGCACGAGATCCGCACACCTCTGACGGTCCTGAGCGGCTTCATCGAGACTTTGCAAAGCCTGGAGCTCGACCCGACCGAGCGTGAGCGTTACCTTGGGCTCATGGCCGCCCAGGCCGAACGCATGCAGACGCTGGTTCAGGATCTGCTGACCCTGTCGCGGCTCGAAGGCAGTCCGCCACCTGGTTTTTCAGAGTGGATCGAGGCCGAAGAACTGTGCTCGCTGTGTGTCGACGAAGGGCAGGCTCTTTCCGCGCTGCTTTGGCCGGAGCCGGCTGCGCCACAGCAATTGCGCCTGCACGCCGTACCGGCCATTTCACTCGCAGGATCGTCCAGTGAGTTGCGCAGCGCGCTGTCGAACCTGGTGAGCAATGCCGTGCGCTACACCCCAGCAGGAGGACAGATCGACATCACGGCCGAGATTCTGTCCGACGGCCGTGTCGAATTCGCGGTGACCGATACCGGCCCGGGCATCGCGCCGGAGCACTTGCCGCGCCTGAGCGAACGCTTCTACAGGGTCGACCGCAGCCGCTCGCGCGAATCGGGCGGCACGGGACTCGGGTTGGCCATTGCGAAGCATGTCGCGCAACGACACGACGGCGAGTTGATCATGACCAGTGTCCTGGGCCAGGGTTCGCGTTTTGCGCTGGTCTTGCCGGCCAACCGGTTCAGGCCGGCGGTAGCTGTGGGCCAGGGCGGCGCAATGCGCGCGCCATGAACATTAGAAAAATCAGGGCGGTCAGGGCCAGCGCGCCAGCCCCCGCAGCCCAGAACGTGACAGGTGTGCGGGTGGGGTCATGGGCGCCCAGCCCTTCGTAGGCCAACAGGTAGCCGCCCCCGAGGCCGACACCCCACAGCAGAACGCAATAGACCAGAAGGGGTGCCACAGTGACGCGGTAGCAGCGCAGGATGAACACGCACACCGCCTGGATCGCGTCGAAGAAATGGAACAGCGCCACCCACGCCAGCAGGCTGGCGCCCAGGGCAACGACGGCCGGTTGTGCGGCGAAAAAGCCAGCCACCATGTCGCGACCCACCCAGATCAGGCCCGACTGGCCAGCGCCTGCGCCAAAGGTCAGGGCCAGACCGGTCCGAATGGCCGCTCGGGCCCGGTGTGGGCTCCCGGCGCCCAGCCAGTAGCTGGCACGCGAACTGGTCGCGATCGCGAGTGAAAGAGGCAGCATGTACATCACAGCGGCCATGCTGGCCGCGATCTGATGGCTGGCGGACGCAACCGTGCCCAGGCGCGCGATGAACAGCGCCATCAGCGTGAATGAGCTGACCTCAACCAGGATCGCCAGTCCGCCAGGGACGCCGAGCCGCGCATAGGAGCGGATCGTTGGCCAATCGGGCGCCTCCGGCGCCCTCCAGATCCGGTAGGGCCGGTAGATCTCCTGCCTGGCGAGCATCCACAGGGCGAGTGCGATCATGAGCACGCTCACCACCAGTGTGGCCCAGGCGCAGCCCACCGCGCCCAGTGCGGGCAGGCCGAGTCCGCCAAAGGCGAACCAGATCGACAACGGAATCTTGACCAGCAACGAAGCGGCCTGCAACCAGGTCACCAGCACCGGTTTGCCCAAGGCCTGGTTCAGCGTGCCGTAGATCCGAAACAGCAGGTTCAATGGGAGCGCCAAAGCCAGCACGGCGAGGTAGCGTCGCACTTCGCCCTGCATCGTTTCGGGGACTTGCGTCCATTCCAGCAGCTGCTGCGGAGACATCAGGGCGGCCATGCCGACCATGGACGCGAAGATCCAGAGGTACAGGGCTTGGCGGACCGAACGACCCACGCCGGTCTGCTGGCGCGCGCCGTGCAGTTCGGCCCAGACCGGCAACAGCGCCTGCAGCACACCGTTCAAGCCGACGAAGACACTGATGTAGATCGCCGAGCCGACCGACAGTGCGGCCAGCGCGGCTTCCGAATGCCGCCCTGAGACCACGGTGTCGACGACGCCAAAGGCCATGACCGCCAACTGGCCGACCAGCACGGTCGCAGCGTGCCCGGAGATCGTCTTCAGCTCGAACAAGGTGCTGGCTTCACGGCACAGCGACGCGCCGGTAGATCAGGATCGTCTCGGTGCGGTCGGTCGGGCGTCGCACCCTGGAGTGGAATTCCCATTGGCCGGGATCGACGGCTTGCGGCAGGCTCGAGACGTCGGCCGCATCGACGAGCAGCCAGGGGCAGACGGCAGCGCGTCCTGCGGACACGGTATTCATCTTTCCGTGGAAGCGCAAAGCCGCCAGCTGGCCGCGGCTCATGCCATGGACCTGCACGCAACTCGGGCGGCTGGTCAGCACCTGAATGCGTTGCACCATCGGTGCATAGCTGCGCGCATAGTCCAGAACCGGCAACCACAGAGTCATCAGCAGCAGCCAGCACAGCGTCGCGCCGCCGGCCGGCAGCACCATGCTTTTCCAGATGGCCGAACGGTGACGGCCCACCCGCCACTTCACCAGCCAGATCCAGGCCAGCGTGCCGGCGAGTGCGGCGACAAAGGCCAACCCCGAGAGGCTGGGCTCAAAGCCGGGTGCCAGTTTGGCCACGTTGGCGGCCGGCTGTTTCGGCACGCCCGCCTGCATCGACACCCAGATGACCCAGATGACGATCGCGCAGCCCGAGAAGAACAGCAGCGTGAACCAGTCGATCAGCGCAGAGACACTGCGCTCCAGTGTGGGCAAGGCAAATGCTGCCAGGGTGGCCAGCGCCGGAAGGGCCAGCAGCAAAGAGCGATCCGACGCCGGCGTCAGCAGTGTGGTGCCCATGGCAACCGCAAGGAAGAGCAGGGGCCAGGCGAGGTGACGGTTGCGCGGAAGGTCCCGCAGCTGGTGGCGCCAGCGCCAGAGCGTCCACAGAACCAGTGGCCACAACGGCCAGGTGAACCACAGAAACAGGCGACCGAGGCTGCGCCATTCGCGCCAACTCGTCCCGGGAGGCGCGATGCGCCATTGCCAAAGGTCGAGTGAGCTGGCCAATGCGGCCGTCGCTGCCGCGGCCACCAGAGGGCCTGCGACGCGCCACAGCCGACCACCGTGCGTTGAGCCCGTCTCTTTGCGCTCAAGGGCGCCGTAGATGGCGCCACCGAGCCCGAACAACACGGCGACCGCAGGTGCACCAGACAAGGTCAGGCCCGTCAATCCGGCGCCGATGGCCGCAAGGGGCAACAGCAGCGACCCGCTCAGCGCGGACAGACCGTAGAAGGTCAATGCCGTGAAGCACAACTGCGCCAGCGCCGGCGTGGTCTCGTGCGAGAGTTGGGCCAGGCCCAGGCAGCCGATCAGGCCCAGCAGGCCGCCGTCGGCCATGGCGCGCGCGTAGTCCGCAGGCTGGGCTTCGCCACCAAACGCAAACGCCACCGGCTGGGCGCCGGGGCTGCGCGCCAGCTGGTAAATGCCGTACCAGGTTGCCACCAGCACCAGCACCAGCATCAGGCCGAAAGGCAGTCGTGCGGCGAAATCCGGGGCCATCCAGCCTGGCGCCAGCTGCATGGCCCAGGCACCTAGCCAGTAGGGCAGCAAGGCATCCACCTCAGGGGAGATGCCCATGATGGTCGGGGCGAGCCAGTCGTGCGGACCTGCGCTGGCCAGTTCGACCATGTAGCCGAAGGCGGTGATGTCGGCGTTCTTCCAGGGCTCACGCCCGAAATAGCCCGGCAGGATGTAGGCCAGGCAAAGAAGGATCAACGCCGTCCGCGGCAGACGGCGCACGGCGCCCTGGGCAACGATGGCGGGGGTCGACCGGATCACGGGTGGTGGTGCAAGAGTGCCCGGAACGGGTGGTTGGAGCAGGTGGCCATGGACCTTAATGCAAAAGGGCAGCGCGGTGACCCGGGCTGCCCTTGGCGGAAAGATGGCGCCGGATTATTTGGCGACTGGGGTCTTGCCGAAGCGGTTGCGGAACTTCTCGACGCGACCGCCCATGTTGTCCACCGACTTTTGCGTGCCCGTGTAGAAGGGGTGCGACTCGCTGGAGGTGTCCAGCTTGTACATCGGCAGCTCGCGGCCGTCTTCCATCTTGATCATTTCTTTCGTGCTGGCGCACGAGCGGGTCACGAACTTGAAACCGTTGGACAGGTCCACGAAGCAGACTTCGCGGTAGTTGGGGTGAATGCCTTCTTTCATGATGCTTTCCTATTCAGTTGCGACAGCCGCGCCAGCCCATCTGGCGTACTTTTCGCGAAAACCCGCAATTATGACATGAAATCAACGAGTTGCAGGTCATTCTTCGTGATCAGCCGCCGCGGCGCATCATGTCGAAGAACTCGACATTGCTCTTGGTGGCCTTCATGCTCTTGAGGACCATTTCCATGGCCTCGATCTCGTCCATGTTGTACATGAACTGGCGCAGGATGCGCGTCTTCTGCAGCACCTCGGGCGCCAGCAACAGTTCCTCGCGGCGCGTGCCGCTGCGGTTGAGGTTGATCGCCGGGAACACGCGCTTTTCGTACAGGCGGCGCTCCAGGTGGATTTCGCAGTTGCCGGTGCCTTTGAACTCTTCGAAGATCACTTCGTCCATCCGGCTGCCGGTGTCGACCAGGGCGGTGGCAATGATGGTCAGGCTGCCGCCTTCCTCGACCTTGCGGGCGGCACCGAAGAAGCGCTTGGGCCGCTGCAGGGCGTTGGCGTCCACGCCACCGGTCAGCACCTTGCCGGAGGAGGGCACCACGTTGTTGTAGGCGCGGGCCAGACGGGTGATGGAGTCCAGCAGGATGACGACATCCTTCTTCAGTTCCACCAGGCGCTTGGCGCGCTCGATCACCATTTCGGCCACATGCACGTGGCGGGCGGCGGGCTCGTCAAAGGTGGAGGCGATCACCTCGCCCTTCACGGTGCGCTGCATTTCAGTCACTTCTTCCGGACGCTCGTCCACCAGCAGCACCATCAGGTGCACGTCGGGGTAATTGGCCGTGATCGCGTGGGCGATGTGTTGCATCATCACCGTCTTGCCCGACTTGGGCTGCGCCACGATCAGCGCGCGCTGGCCACGGCCGATCGGGGCAATGATGTCGATCACGCGGCTGGTGATGTTTTCTTCCGACTTGATGTCGCGCTCGAGCCGCATCTGCTCCTTGGGAAACAGAGGCGTCAGGTTCTCGAACATCACCTTGTGCTTGTTCTGCTCGGGCGGCCCACCGTTGACGGCATCCAGCTTGGTCAGCGCGAAGTAGCGTTCGCCGTCCTTGGGCGTGCGCACCTCGCCTTCGATCATGTCGCCCGTGTGCAGGTTGAACCGCCGCACCTGGCTGGGCGAAATGTAGATGTCGTCGGTGCTGGCGGTGTAGCTGGTGTCGGGGCTGCGCAGGAAGCCGAAACCGTCCGGCAGGATCTCCAGCACGCCGTCGGCAAAGACCTGTTCGCCTGCGCGGGCGCGTTTCTTGATGATCGCAAACATCAGCTCCTGCTTGCGCATGCGGCCGGTGTTTTCGATTTCGAGATCTTCGGCCTGCTTGAGGACTTCAGACACGTGAAGTGCCTTGAGTTCGTTTAAGTGCATGAAACGTCCTGCGGGGATGACAGCCCGTCACGGGGCTGCTGAAAAAATGTCTGGGGGAGGTCGGGGAGGACCGGGCCCATGCGCCCGACCTCGAAGTTCTGAACCTGGAACTCGAACCGTTTCGACTGGCGAATCAGCGGTCAGGCGGGATTATGACAGGAAAAAACAGGAAAAACGGGCCCGCGCTGCTCGGTGCGGGCCCATCGGGCTTGCCGAAGAATCAGGCCAGTTGCTGGTCGATGAAGGCCACGAGTTGGGCCTTGCTCAGCGCGCCGACCTTGGTGGCCGCCAGTTGGCCATCCTTGAACAACATCAGCGTGGGAATGCCACGGATGCCGAACTTGGCGGGAATTTCGCGGTTTTCGTCCACGTTCATCTTGGCGATCTGCAGCTTGCCGTTGTAAGCGGTGGCCACTTCGTCGAGGATCGGGGCGATCATCTTGCAGGGGCCGCACCACTCGGCCCAGTAGTCCACAAGCACCGGCTGGGCGGATTTGAGGACATCGGCCTCGAACGTGGTGTCGGAAACATGTTTGATCAGGTCGCTGGCCATGACGGAATCCTTGTGGTGAGGGGAGATGCAGCTAAAGTGCGGGCATTGTGACAGAAACCAACCCCCGTCGCCCGATGAACGGGGCTGCCGGGCGCCATGAATCACCCTTCGACACCCCCACCCGTGCTGCATCGAGCCATGGCCGCCTGGCCGGGGCTGATGGGCCGGCTTGCGCAGCGCCTCGAGGCACGCGGCGCCCATCCGGCGCGCACGCTGGTGCTGCTGCCTTTTGCGCAGCTCATGCCCGTGGCCGTGCGCCAGTGGGCGGCCTGCCACCCGGATGGCTTTGCGCCACGCTTCGAGACCACCCGCAACTGGGCCCGGCAACTGGCACCGTTCAGCCCGGGTCCGGATGACCTGAGCTTTGACCCCGCACGCGACCTGCCGCTGGCCCAGAACCTGCTGGAGCGCGCCGGCCTGGGCGCCCAGCGTGACGTGCTGGCCAGCGCTCTGGTGGAGTCGGCCACGCAGCTCGCCGCGCTGGCGGCGGCGCGCGCGCCCGACGAACGCCTGGCCTGGGCCGCCGAGATGACGCCGGTGGTGGGCGGCGCTGAATCCGGCCCGCTGGCTTTCGAGGCCGCCGTGGCCCGCCTGGCGCTGGTCTGGGCCGCCACCTCGGCGCAGCCGACCGACGTGCTCTATGGCCCGCTGGCGCTGGACGCGGTGGACGCGGTCTTCGTGCTTGACGGCTTCCAGCCCGACCCGCTGACCAGCGCCCTGGCCGCGCGCTGGGGCGAGCGCGCCGAAACCCTGGCGCTACCGTTGGACGCCCCGCGCGGCGAGGTGCGCCTGTTCCCCGCTGTGGACACCGAGGACGAAGCCGAACGCGCCGCCGCCCGGGTGCTGGCCCACATCAAGGCCGGCCGCGTGCCCGTGGCCCTGGCCGCCACCGACCGCGCGCTCACCCGCCGCGTGCGTGCACTGCTGGGTGCGCGGGGCGTGGCCATCCGCGATGAAAACGGCTGGAAGCTCTCCACCACCCGCGTGGCGGCCGAACTCATGGCCCTGCTGCGCGCTCTGGCCTGGAACGCCAGCAGCGACGACGTGCTCGATGCCCTGAAGAACACGCCGACCTGGGGCGATGAGCCGACGCGCCTGGCGCTCGAAGCCTGGCTGCGCCGCCAGGGCCTGCGCGACTGGCGTGACGCTGAACGCCTGTGCACGCCCGACAGCCCGGACGCCCGGGCCTCGGCTCTGGCCCCGCGGGTGGCCGACATAGCTGCCGTCCGCTCTCGGTTTGGCACACCGCGGCCCCTGGCCGCCTGGCTCGGCGATCTGCGTGCGCTGCTGCACAACACCGGCCTGGCCGGGCCGATGGCCCTGGATGCCGCTGGCGTCCGCCTGCTGGGCGTGCTGCGGCTGGAGGAGGGCGCCCAGGCGGAATTTGCCGACGTGCGCGGCGCCGCCCGTCGCCTTTCCTTGAGCGAGTTCACCAGCTGGGTCGACGCCGTGCTCGAAGCCGCCAGCCATGTGCCGCCGCACCCGGCGCGCGAGCAGGTCACCATCCTGCCGTTGAGCCAGATGCTGGCGCGTCCCTTTGCCGCGCTGGTGCTGCCCGGCTGTGACGACGTGCGCCTGCCCGCCGCTCCCGAGCCGCCCGGCCCCTGGACGGCCACGCAGCGCGCAGCGCTCGGCCTGCCCAGCAGGGCCGAACTGGGTACTGCCCACCGTGCCGCTTGGGCCTATGCCTTGCAGGCGCCCGCGTGCGACATCCTCTGGCGCCAGGGCGACGACAGCGGCGAGCCGCTGCTGCCCAGCCGGCTGGTGCAGGCGCTGCTTCTTGAAGGCCTGGCGCCCGAAGCCGACGACCCGCGCCCCCCGCGCGAATTGACTGCGGCCCCGGTGCCGCCCCCCACGCCCTCGGGCGCGGCGCTGCCGGTGAAGCGCATCTCGGCCAGTGCTTACGGCGACCTGCGCGCCTGCCCGTATCGCTTCTTTGCGCTGCGCCAGCTGGGCCTGCAGGAGGCGGACGAGCTGGACGCCGAGGTCGACAAGCGCGACTTTGGCCTGTGGCTGCACGCCGTGCTGCGCCGCTTTCATGAGGCGCTGCGAGCCACGCCCACAGCGGACCCAAGCGAGCGCCAGGCCCTGATCGACCAGGCCGCCATGGACACCACCCGCGAACACGGCCTGGACGACGGCGACTTCCTGCCCTTTGCCGCCGTCTGGCCCGCCGTGCGCGACGGCTACCTGGCCTGGCTGACCGACTACGACGCCACCGGCGGCCACTTCGAGCGCGCCGAAGCCGAGGGCGTCACCCCGCTGGGCGCCTGGCAGCTTCACGGCCGGCTCGACCGCGTGGACCGCGGCGCCGACGGCCAGACGCTGGTGATCGACTACAAGACCGAAGGCCGCCAGCGCACCGCCGATCGCATCAAGGACGCGGCCGAAGACACCCAGCTTGCCTTCTACGCGGCGCTGCTGCCCGATGACAGCCTGCGCGCCGCCTACCTGAACGTGGGCGACCGCGATGGCACCAAGCTGTATGAACAGGCCGACGTCACCGCCCTGCGCGACCGCCTGCTGGCCGGCATCCAGAGCGACCTGCAACGCATCGCCGATGGCCATGCGATGCCCGCGCTGGGCGAAGGCAGCGCCTGCGAATGGTGCGCTGCCCGCGGCCTGTGCCGCAAGGACAGCTGGGCCGTGCCCGCCACGCCAACCGAGGAGGGTGCGACATGAGCGCCGCCGGGCCGCCCCAAGGCGCGAAGGCCCCCCTGGGGGGCAGCGACCCACACGCCGTGGGGGAGAGTGGGGGCCACATGAGCAAGGCCGCGTATGAGATCAACGGCCAATCCGCCACCCGCGAGGCCTTCTACGCCATCGCCTGCGACCCGCGCCGCAGCGTGGCCGTGGAAGCCTGCGCTGGCGCGGGCAAGACCTGGATGCTGGTCTCTCGCATCGTGCGCGCGCTGCTCGACGGCGCCGCGCCGCATGAAATCCTGGCCATCACCTTCACCAAGAAAGCCGCCGGCGAGATGCGCCAGCGCCTGCAGGAGTGGCTGGCCGACTTTGCGCGCGAAACCGAGCCCCAAAAGCTCGTCGATGCGCTGATTTCAAGGGGAATTGGACCGTCCCCAGCGTCAAATGGTCATGAGGCGCTACGAAATCTGTACCAATCCGTGCTCGCCGCCGACCGCCCGGTGCAGATCCGCACCTTCCACAGCTGGTTTGCCGCGCTCTTGCGCACCGCGCCGCTGGCCGTGCTGCAGCAGCTCGGCCTGCCCGGCCACTACGAGCTGCTGGAAAGTGACGACGAGGCGGTGGCCGCCCTCTGGCGCCCGTTCCAGGCCACCGTGGCGGCCGATGCGGTGCTGCGCGCCGACTACGCGGCCGTGGCCGCCGAACACGGCCGCGCGCAGACGCAAAAGGCACTGGCCGCCGCCTTGAGCCGCCGCACCGAGTTCGTGCTGGCGGACGAGGCCGGCGTGGTGGAGGCCTCCGTGCCGCCGTTTGGCGCGCTCTGGCCTGAACTTGCGGACCTGGCGGCTCCGGCCGACGCGCTGCGGGGCGACGAGGCCCGCCGGCGCTGGTTGGCTTGGGCGGCCGAGTTGGGCCGCGAAAGTGGCAAGACGGCGCCCAAGGCCGCCGATGCGGTGGTTGACGCTTGGGCGCTGGACGACGCCGAGGCGCGCTTGCGCGTTCTGCGCAAGGCCTTCTTCGTGGCCGATGAAGACCGGCTGACCAAGCATCTGCAGAAATTCCCCGCCGCCCAGGCCGCCGAGGCGGAGTTGCAGCGCCTTTGCCAGGCCACCCGCCAGCACGCCGCCTGGCTCCATCAGCAGCGCATGGCCCGCCTCACGCGCTGCCTGCTGCTCGAATACGCCATGCTCAAGCGCGCCCGGGGCTGGGTGGACATGAACGACATCGAGCGCGCCGCGCAGGTGCTGCTGGCCGACCCGGTGCTCTCAGGCTGGGTGCAGGAGCGGCTGGACGCGCGGATCAAGCACCTGCTGATCGACGAATTCCAGGACACCAACCCGCTGCAATGGCAGGCGCTGCACGCCTGGCTGTCGGGCTACACCGGCGCGGGCGCGGCGCCGGGCGTGTTCATCGTGGGCGACCCCAAGCAGAGCATCTACCGCTTCCGCCGCGCCGAGCCGCAGGTGTTCAAGGCCGCGCAAGCCTTCATCCGCGACGGGCTGGGCGGCGACCTGCTGGCCTGCGACCACACCCGGCGCAACGCCCCGGCCGTCATCGGCGCGGTCAATGCGGTGATGCTCCAGGCGCAGGACGAGGGCGCCTGGAACGGCTACCGCAGCCACACCACCGAATCCAGCGCCGCCGGCCGCGTGCTGCGCCTGCCGCCCATCCCGCGCCCACCCAAGTCCGGCAAAGCCGACGCGCCGGACGCCACCGAGCTGCCCTGGCGCGACAGCCTGACCACAGCGCGCGAGCTTCCCGAGGAAACCCTGCGCACGCTGGAGGCCCGCCAGGCCGCGCGCTGGGTGGCAGCGCAGATCGAAGCCGGCACGCCGCCGAAGGAGATCATGGTACTGGCGCGCCAGCGCAACCGCCTCAGCCCCCTGGCCGACGAACTGCGCCTGCTGGGCATCGCCACCGTGCAGCCCGAAAAAGCCGATCTGGCCGAAGCCCCCGAAGTGGCCGACCTGGTGGCCCTGCTGGACGTGCTGGTCTCGCCCGCGCACGACCTCTCGCTGGCCCGCGCGCTCAAGTCGCCGCTGTTCGGCGCCAGCGACGTGGACCTGACCGCGCTGGCCCTGCTGCGCCGCGAGGACGCGCATCATGGCCGCCCCTGGCTGGCGCTGCTGCAGGCCGAGGCGGATCACCTGCCGCCCACGCTGCAGGCCGCCGCCACCGCGCTGGTGCTCTACACCACCTGGGTGCACAGCTTGCCGCCGCACGACGCGCTGGACGCCATCTATCACCATGGCGACGTGCTGGCCCGCTTTGCCGCCGCCGCCCGCCCCGAGCAGCGCCAGGCCGTGCTGGCCAATCTGCGCGCGCTGCTCACCACCGCGCTGGCGCAGGGCGGCGGGCGCTACCTCACGCCCTACGCGCTGGTGCGCGCGCTGCGCCAGGGCGGCATCCCCGCGCCCGGCCGCGCCGACCCCGCCGCCGTGCGCCTGCTCACCATCCACGGCGCCAAGGGCCTGGAGGCCGACGCCGTGCTGATGCTCGACACCGACGCCCCGCCCGCCGCCGCCGACAACATGGGCGTGCTGGTGGACTGGCCGGGCGAGGCCCCCGCGCCGCGCCGCTTCGTCTTTCTGGCCAGCGAAACCAGCCCGCCGCCCAGCGCCACCGACACCCTGGCCGCCGAGTTCGCCGAGCGAACGCGCGAAGAAATCAACGCCCTCTATGTGGCCATGACCCGCGCCCGCCAGGTGCTGGCGCTGTCGGCCGTGGAGCCCCACCGCGACAGCGGCCGCAGCCCCTGGCGCCGCATCGAGCCGCTGGCGCAGGCGGTGGAGGTGCTTGAAAGGGCCGCCGCAGCCACCCCGGACGCCCACGGGGTGGCCGCCGAGACGTTTTTCATGCCTTTTGTGCCCATTCCCAGCGTGGAAGGGTCACAGTCTGCTATTGAAAACGAATCGATTGAAGTCGCCTCCGAGCTCGCCCGCCAGGGCGAGGCCATGCACTGGCTGCTGGAACACGGCGCGGTGGAGGTCGCAGAAGGCCTGGAGAGCGCCGGCAGCCCGGCTACGACGCCCGGCACGAGCCCCGCACACCTGGCTTTTGTGACCCGTGCCGCGCGCGAATTCGAACTCCCGCTCGACGCCGTCCGCCAGGCCGCCGCGATGGCTCGCCGCATCCGCACCGGCGAAGGCCGCTGGGCGTGGGACAAGGCGGTGATCGACTGGCAGGGCAACGAAGTCACCCTGTTGCACGCAGGCATTACCCAGCGCATCGACCGCCTGGTGCGCCGGCGCGACACCGGTGAATGGTGGGTGCTGGACTACAAGAGCGTCCACCGGCCGGACGAACAGCCGGCGCTGGTGGAGCAGATGAACCGGTACCGGGATGCGGTGCGTAAGGCCAACCCGGGCGCAACGGTGCGGGTGGCGTTTTTGACGGGGGAGGGAAGGGTGGTGGAGGTGGAGGAAGACGCGTCCGCGTAGCGGAATAGGGCTGTTCCGGCGTCGGGACTGAAGGCGGGCTTGATGGTTGCGGGAACGTCAAATTTGAGCCACAAGCGTTGCACAATATTCATAAGCCAGTCGCTGAAGTGGCAATATGAGATTTGCGTTGAACGGTTAGGGCTAACGGCTACGCATGATGTGAATTTCATGATCTTCCGTGTACAGAAGATGGCCGGCTTGGCACCGCCATGCGTCAGTCCATTCGGACCATGGCCCAGTTACCTTCCGATTTCTCGTCGCAGACTTGATGTCAACGACACTCTTTCCGCACTCTTTGCAGTAAACATCAGCTATGCCATCCTTTATGAAGTTGAGAACATAGGGATCTGCAATTTCGACGAAAGAAGCGGGCAAATAGCTTATCTTACCGTCATTCAACGACGCTCTGCCAAGCCATCTTGGCATGGCAAATCTTGCTAACTGGGATTCTTTGGTTCCCCCAAATGTTGAATCACACAGATTCTTAATAAAGGGCGCAATATCTGACGCGGTTACGGTCACTTCGCATCTGTATTTCCCCGAGTACTTTTCGCTAGCCACAACGACGTACTGAGTGCACGGCGGAAGTGAGTCTAGCACCTGCGTCGCTTGTGCAACACTGCAAGTGGGAGGCGACGGTGGTTTACCACTAAGGAGTTTTTGGAAGAAGCCGAGCACGAATACTCCTTTATGAGGCCAACGCAAAAGTACCGGCGCTGCATGGATTTACCGTTCAGCATCAGTTAGGCTGCCAAGTTCGCTCCAGTTTAACTGGTTGACTGAGAATTAAATGATGGAACCGCAACCATTATCGATTCAACAGACGCGCACATCGTTGAATACCTTTAACTGCTTCAGGATGTCCGAGTCGCCTGGCATTCTCAAAGCACTGCAATGCGTCTTTGAGACGCCCAGATGGCCCTAGGATTGCACCTTTGTTGTACCACGCCGTCGGATTGCGTGGATCAATTCTGGTGACGTGATCGAACGCAGCCAAGGCGCCTTCAGAATCTCCCAGTGCAGAAAGTACCGCCCCTTTGTTAATTAGCACTCCCACGTCATGCGGGCACATGTCAAGCGCGCGGTCGTAATATTCCAGGGCTTGATGAAGCTGGCCCATTTGGCGCGCAACTAGGCCACGACGTCCCAGTTCTAAAGCGGAATTAATTTGATTTTGGCAGTAATCAAGGGTGTCCTTGGCCCTGTCTACCCCTAGCTTCTTTGCCTCCTGTAGACAAGCGGCCGCTGCCCGGAATTCCCGGAGTGGCTTGATGAGGGAAATGGCTTTGTTGAACCAAGCGAGACCATTTTTCGGGTTGATTCGCAGCGCTTCGTCCAAACATTCCAAGGCCTCAATCGTCTGTCCCGACGCTGCCAAGGCAATTCCCTTGTTGGTTAAAGCTTGGTCATCTTCCCGATTCAGGTCAATGCATCGCTCGTAGCAGGCTAACTCATCCTGGAGTTTGCCTAAAGAACCGAGCAAGGCGCCTTTATTGAACCAGGCTTGAGATGACCTAGGATTGATCGTCGTCGCTTGATCGTAGGAGCGCAACGCGTCATCGTTTCTACCAAGACCGCGAAGAGCTACCCCCCGGTTAAACCACGCCTCTTCAAGAAATGGATCGATCTTGACGGCTTTGTCTAGACATGTCAGCGCTTCCTGGCTCTTCCCCGCCTGGGCATACTCGGCACCCTTGTTCGCCCACGCATAAGCGTAGGATGGGTTTAGAGCTAGCGCATGATCGAGGCATCCTATCCCATCCTTGCTGCGCCCCGTGCGCATCAACAAGACGCCCTTATTCAACCATGTCTTCTCATTGTCTGGATCTAGCGCCAAAGCCCGGTCGTAGAGCGATAGCGCTTCGCCGCGAAAGCCCAAACGGTCGAGGCTAAGCGCCTTGTTACTGAGTTGGAATGCCTCCAGCGCAGTTCCACTCGCTGCTCTTCTTGCGTCGTGCCCCGTGACGCGTTGAAAAAGTGAGGCAAGTTCTGATCTTAATGCGGCGAAGTCTTGATATCGATCTTCTGGATTTTTTGCAACACATCGCTTAATAATCTCGTTGATCACGCCAACCAAGGGTGCACCAACAAACATTGAAGTCAGAGGCGGGAAGTTTGCGCGCAGGTGCAATGTCTGAAATTCTTCCCAAGTCTTTCCGACGAACGGCAGCTTTCCGGTCAACAACTCGAAAAGCAGTACTCCAGTTGCGTATATATCAGCACGATGATCGACGTGCTTCGAGTCGAGGAATTGCTCGGGTGCCATGTAAGGAGGTGTTCCTGCGCCGAACCCTGTGCGGCTTTGAAGCCATGATGAGGCGAGCCGGGAACCGGATTCCTCTCGTATATCAAGACCGTCAACGGCCTTGGCAAGCCCGAAGTCGGTGACCTTGAGTATCCAGTTTTCTGTCAACAAACAGTTTTGTGGTTTCAGGTCGCGATGAGCCGTGATGCCTTTCGCAAGGGCGTGCAGCATGCCGTCGCATAGCTGTAGAACAAGGTCGAGAACCAATGGCAGGTTTTGCGTAAGACGCGGCGAGCCAATCCATCTAGCTAGATCACCACCACTGACGTACTCTAAGAAGACGAATGGTCGCCCTTCAATGTTTTCAACAAATCGTGCCTGAGCAACATTCTCGTGCTGATCCAAACCAATCCAGATCAATGATTCCTGCCGAAACTTTTCTTGAGAATTACTATTACGTACAAAATCATCGTTGATAAAAGTCTTGGCAGCGAACGCCTCCTTTAGTGTGTGGTCGAATACGATCAAGACTTCACCCATTCCCCCACGGTGAATCTCAAATATTTCCCATCGACCCTTCAGGTGCGTGCCCACCTTGAAGCGTTCAGTTTCTCCCATAACGTGATCTCTCTTTAATCGCGCTATCACTTCGATATGCCAAGTCGATATAGCGCACGATGGTGTATTGGGGCAAACGACTCGAACATCTCCTAGAAATTGGCCATCGGTGTCCTAGCATCAGGCGATCTTTCTGACAAGATTCGAGTGGAATGGGGGGTTGACCCTAACGATTTAGCTCGCCAGATAAACTGGCCAGTCCAAGGTGTCCGACTGGATAATCATAACGGCGATCAAACTTTTAAGGGGGCGGGTTTTGCCTTCTGCTTCCGTACTTGTGTCCACACGGGATGATTTCGGTGTAGTTCTTCCCCCTGGTAAGGATTCTGTCCGTAATTGCTTCGGGCGGCTACCCTCATTTTTGCGAGAGGCACAGACCAGACAGGCCTGTCCGACTGCCATGCCCTGACGGCATGGCGCCCATTTTCTGCCTGTGCCCAGCGTCAAACGGTCATAAGGCGCTATGAAGTCGGGAGTTTCCTGGCTCGATTGCTCGGTCGGCATCCGGCTGTCTGCCACTACGCAATCTGCAACAACGCCTTCATCTTGGCCCTGACGTGCAGCATCACATCGGCGGTGACCACTGCCTTCCTCTTGGCCTTTCGAACCTTCCAGTCCAGTGATTTCACCTGGTCGGAAAGAACCGCGCAGTCGACGCCGTCCACCTGCGTGACCACTTCAAAGGGATGGCCCTTGATCCGGGTCGACAACGGGCAGCACACCATGAGCCCGGCCTTGCCGTTGTAACTGGCGGGGCTGATGACCAGCGCCGGTCGGTGGCCGGCCTGTTCATGCCCGGCCTGGGGGTCGAACTCCAGCCATACCACCTCGCCGGCGTCCGGCACATAGGCGGTTGCCATCACAGCGCCTCTTTGCCCACGGGTGATCCGAAGCTGACTTCGTCGTGGGCGTTTTCCGCATCCATGCCGCTGATGAGCGCATCCAGGTCGTACTCCACCTTGTCGGACGGCTGAATGATGATGCGGCCCTGCGAAACCAGCAGCTCGACCTTTTGCTCGATGTGGTAACCCGCCTCTTTCAAGACCGTGGTGGGCAGGCGAAGGGCAGGGCTGTTGCCCCATTTGCGAATGACGGCTTCCATGGCTGGGCTCCTTTGATGTTTCTACATTGTAGATACGTTTGCGCCGGGCGTGCAAGTTCAGCGCTTTTGCCATGTGGGCATGCGTAGGGAGCGCGGCGCCGCGTTCACGGCCACGTTGGCATACCGTACCGGCCACAATGGCCCGAATCCCCGAAAGTTCAGTGTTTTTTGGCCAATACCCAGCGTCAAATGGTCATGAGTCGCTATGAAGTCAGGAGTTATTCCGGCCCGCTCAACGCATTGAGAAAGGCCGCCTGGGCCATCGCGTCGGCCGGTGTGCACACGCGCAGGCCGTCGATCGGTGCGACGGTCAGCAGGTCCTGATCGCCGGTGATCAGCCAGCCGGCCCCGGCGGCGAGGGCGGTGTGGATGAACATGTCATCTTGCGGGTCGCGGCTGTAGCCTTGTGTGGCCAGCTCGGGCGTTATGTCGACCCACAGGGCGGCGCCGTTCAGGTTGCGCAGCAGATCAAGGCGCATGTCCATGCTCAGGTAGCGGTCGAACTTGGGCTTCCACAGGCGGGTTTGCAGCTCGGCAAAGGTCGGCGGCGACAGCACCGCCACGCCACGGCGCAAGGTGTGCCGTACCACTGCGGCTGGGGGGCCGCCTGGCGAAAGGGCAGCGCTGATCCAGACGTTGGTGTCGATCACCACCTTCAGGCGGTGGTCAGCTTTCATCGGCCAGCAGCGCGTCCAGGCCTTCGGCGGTCAGGCCATGAGCCCCGGCCTGGGCGGCGCTCTGGTTCAGGGTGTGCTGCAGGCGGTCGGCGTAGAAGGCGCGCATGGCCTCATAGTCCTGCGCGCTGACCATCACGCCCACCACGCGGTCGCGGCGCATCACGCGCACCGGCTCGCGCTGGGCCAGATCCAGGAATTCGCCGAAGTGGGTCTTGGCCTGATTGGCGGTGAAGGTCTGCATGGTGGGCTCCTGCTCGGCGGTGGTCAACTCGACTCAATTCTAATCGAATCGTTCGATTCAATCGTTTGGTGCTTTTGGAGAGGCCGACCGATTTTCGGGAGGTGGTAGCGCACACCGATGGCCTGTGGACCCGGCTGTCAGCAGCTTTGTCCCTTTGCCCGCTATTTGTCGGCGGCCAGCAAGCTCTTCGCGCACCGAAACCCGATGTACACCACCGCCGTGTCCGCCGGTTTGGTCTGGACGTGGTCGCGGTGCATCTGCGCCGCGCCGTACCACCAGGAGCCGCCGCGAGTAGGGCGGGCGCTGTCGGTGCCGCCGTCGGTCCATTCCCAGGCGTTGGCGCCCATTTCGAACAGGCCGTTGACGCCGGCTTTGGTGCTGCCGGTGGGCGCATGGCCACGGCCACGGGTGGTGATGGCGGGGTTGGCGTAGGCGGCGGGCGTGGGCGCCGCGCCGCAGTCGCCTAGGCAGTTGGCGCCCTGGGGGGTGCTGCCGGTGGGGTAAGGGTAGGTCTGGCCGGTGCTGAAGCTAGCCGGTGGCTGCGCGCGCCGCTCGGTGTAGGCGGCTTCCATCCATTCGGCATCCGTGGGCAGGCGCTGGCCCGCCCACTGGCAATAGGCGCGGGCTTCCGCGAAGGTGATGTGAACGGCGGGCTCGTTGTCGCTGGCCTGCAGGCCGAAGGGGGTGCGCCAGGTCCAGCCTTTGCGCTGGACCCAGCCTCCCTCATAAGTGCTGCCGCCACCCGCCTTTTCAGCCGCTGTGACGGTGCCGGTGGCCTGCGCAAAGCGGGCGAACTGCGCGATGCTGACCTCTTTGCGGTCGATCGCGAAACCTCGGATGGGTTGCATGTCATCAATCTGCGCCTGCGCCCACGGCGCGAGCGTGAGCCAGACCAGCAGGGGGATGAACGCGTGGCGCATGGCCGGATTCTGGTCAATACCCGATAACCCTGCGGCACGGGCCGGATGGCCGTGCGCCGCCCGCGCCATCGCGGTGCATGGACTCCGTTGCCGTCAGCGCGCGCTCGCCGCACCCGCCACCAACGCCTCCAGCGCCACGGCCAGCGGATCATGTGCCGCCACCACGCCATGCCGCACCGCGAAGTCCAGCGTGGCAAGCGCCGCATCGGTGGTAAAGCGGCCCTCGGCGGCAGCGGCAAGCGCCTCCGCCACGGGCCAGCACTGGTGCCAGGCCACTTCGCCGTCCTGGTTCTGGGGCGTGCGGCCGGGGGGCAGGCGCAGGTCGTACACATGCAGGTGCTCGCGCTGCAGGCCCTCGGGGATGTCGCAGTGCAGCGCCACCACGCGCCCGGGCGTGGCCTGGGCGATCTCCTCGGGCGCCAGGCCAGCCTCTTCGAACGCCTCGCGCTGCAGCGCCTCCCACGGGCTCTGGCCCAAGGGCACGCCGCCGCCGATCAGGTTGTCGAGCATGCCGGGGTCGGTGGGTTTGTCCAGGCTGCGTTGCGCTACCCACAGGTGCGTGGGTCGGCCCAACGCGTCGGCCACGTAGCCGTTGCAATGCGCGCCCAGCGTCAGCGTGCCCCAGAAGCGCGAAGCCGCGCGCTCGATGGTGGCGTGGCTGACTTCCTGGTCGTCCCACACGCCGTAGGGCTCGTCGCGCCAGGCGACGATCAGGCCCTGGGTGCGCAGTTGCGCGTTCACCGTGGCCCAGTGGGTGTCGATGGCCCCGATGTCGCCGCCGAAGTGCAAGGTGACGGCGCCCGGGTCGATGCCGATCCAGTGCGGCCAGGCGGCGAGGGCGCTCAGGTGGGCTTCGGCGACGCTGCCCACGGTCACCGGGCCATGCCGGCCAAGCAGGATGACGGGGCGACGCGGGACAACGGTGTGGCGTGCGGCGCGCAGGGCGGGCCAAGGGGCGGGGACGGGTGATTGGGCGGTGGACATGCGCGCAGTTTAGGGGGCCGGCCGGGCTCCATCCCGGGCACAATGGCAGCGCACCCGTGCCGTGGTGCGTTGATTCACTCAGGAGCGTTTCAGATGGGCTGGTTTTCCAAGAGCACCGACGGCTTTTTTCTTGCCACCACGACACCCCCGGATATTGCGGCCAGCCAGTACCTGGGCGTCGTCAACGGCGAGGCCATCATCGGCGCCAACATCTTTCGCGACATGTTCTCGTCTGTGCGCGACGTGGTGGGCGGGCGCGCGGGCGGCTACGAGCGCGCCCTTTCGGGCGCACGCGATGCTGCGCTGGAAGACCTGATCGCCGCTGCCAGGGAACTGGGCGCCACCGGCGTGATCGGCATTGACTTCGACTACGAAGTGCTGGGCGAAGCCAACGGCATGATGATGGTCGCCGTCAGCGGCACGGCGGTGAAGCTGGGCTGAACGCCGCCCGGACCAACGAAGGCTCGCCGACCGGGTTCTTGACCCCCCTCAAGGGCGCATGCGCCGCAGGCGCCCAAAATGATTGCGTCCGGTGGACTTGAATCAGGGGAAATCATGGCCTTGACCTTTCAGCAACGCGTCGGCCGCGCCGGCCTCATCCTGGGCCCGGTGCTGGCGCTGGCGCTGCACTTCGCGCTGCCCGAGACCTTCACCGACGCGCAGGGCAAGGTCGTCGCCTTTTCCCAGGCGGGGCGCGCCACGCTGGCGATGATGGCGTGGATGGCCACCTGGTGGATGACCGAGGCGGTCGACATCGAGGTCACCGCGCTGCTGCCGATTGCGGCGTTTCCGCTGGCCGGGATCATGCCGCTGGCGCGCACCACGGCGAACTATGGCGCGGATGTGATCTTTCTCTTCCTCGGCGGCTTCGTGTTGGCGCTGGCCATCCAGCGCTGGGGGCTGGACCGCCGCATCGCCTTTGCCACGCTCAAGCTGGTGGGCACGCGGCCCAAGGCGATCGTCGGCGGCACCATGGCCGCCACCGCGTTCGTGAGCATGTGGGTGTCGAACACCGCGACCGCCGCGATGATGGTGCCGATCGTGCTGTCGGTGATCGACGTGGCGCTGCGCCGGCGCACCGGCCGCGGCCTGGCCGAGCACGGCGGCATTCCGCAGGACGACCGCGACCTGTCCAACTTCGCCTTCTCGGCGCTGCTGGGCGTGGCCTACGCCGCCTCGATCGGCGGGCTCGGCACCATCATCGGCTCGCCGCCCAATGGCATCCTGGTGCGGTTTGTCGAGCAGTCGGCAGGCATCCGCATCGGCTTCCTGGAGTGGATGGCGATCGGCGTGCCGATGATGCTGGCCTTCCTGCCGCTGGCCTGGTTCCTCAACACGACGCTGCTGTTTCCCTCGCGCATGGGGGAGATCGAGGGCGGGCGCGAGTACGTGCGCGACGAATGGGCGAAGCTCGGCGCGCTGAACGCCGGCGAGCGGGTGACGCTGGGCGTGTTCGCCGTCACCGTCGTACTGTGGATGAGCTCGCCGCTGCTCAAGGACTGGTCAGTGGGCGGCATGCGGCCGCTGGCCGGGCTCTCGGATGCGGGCATCGCCATCCTGGCGGCGATCGCGCTGTTCCTGCTTCCGGTGGATCGGGCGCAGGGCATCCGCGCGATGGACTGGGCGACCGCGCAGAAGCTGCCTTGGGGCGTGCTGATCCTCTTCGGCGGCGGGCTGGCGCTGGCCGCGGCGACCGAGGCCAACGGCGTGCCCCAGTACATCGGCGCGCTGGCGGCGGACTTTGCGGGCTGGCCGGTGTGGGCGGCGCTGCTGGCGATCATCACGATCATGGTGTTCATGTCGGAGCTCACCTCGAACACCGCGCAGGTGGCCACGATGCTGCCGATCCTCGCGGCGCTGGCGCCGGTGCTGGGCGTGCCGGCGGGCATGCTGCTGGTGCCCGCCACCATTGCCGCGAGCTGCGCGTTCATGATGCCGGTGGGCACGCCGCCCAACGCGATCGTCTTCGGCACCGGCCTGGTGCGCATGCCGCAGATGATCCGCGCCGGGCTGTGGCTCAACCTGAGCGGCATCCTGGTGATCTTCGTGCTGACCTACCTGGTGGTGGTGCCCACACTGGGCGCGGGGCGCTGAGCGTCTCTGAAGGGCCCGCAGAGCCGCTGGAGGTTCACCTGCGCTCCAACACACCCGTTTTTCATGCTTTTTGTGCTTTTCCCCAGCGTCGGATGGTCATTATCCGCTATTAAAACAGGACTTTCGGTCTGGCTGAGGGACGAAATTCGGGGTGCGCAGCCCGGCTGCGCACGCCTCAGGGGCTGAAATCCGCGGCGAAGTCGGCTTCGGTCTGGGCCGTGACGCGGCCGGCTCGACAGGCCTCGCGGAACGCGCTGTAGTCCCGCTCGACCTGGTTGGCATAGCCCTTGGCGTAGGCCACCAGCGCCTCGGTGAACGCGCCGCCCTTGCCCAGGTAGGCGCTGACCTGTACTGTGTAGCCGCCGCTCTTGGCGTGGGCGCGGGCGAGCACCTGTCCGCACAGCGCGCCGTAGCGCGTGAGCAGGTTGGCGTTGAAGGTTTCCACTTCGGCAGACACCTTCATGTCGCGCAGCTGGCGCACGTAGAAATGGCGTCCTGACGGGCCGGTGGTGGCGCCCAGGAAGCGGTCGCTGGTGGCCTGCATCAGCCGCTGGCCCGCCACGACCCGTTCGCCCTGGTGCTTGATGTGCGGCGATTTTCCCGGCACGTAGTGCGCCAGCACCGAGGCGTTGGCCTGCTTGATCTGCAGCATCATCGGCGCGTCGGTGGCATCGGTGAGCAGCAGCACCAGGCAGCGCGTGCCCACGCTGCCCACGCCCACCACCTTGAAGACCAGGTCCTGCATGCGGAACCGCCCCAGCAGGGCGCGGACGTCCGGTTTCACGTGGGCGAGATAACCGCTGTACAGGTGGTCCGTCAGCTCGGTCCAGTGGCCCAGGCGCATCCAGTCGTCCTCGGGCGAGAACAGGGTGCTGTCGCCGTGGATGTGGAACAGCGCGGGCGGCGCCTCATGCAGGGTCCAGCGTCCGTCCACCTTGGCCCCCATCTTGGGCAACAGCGTTTCGTGCGAGCGCCGCTGCGCCTTGCTCATGGCCTTGGCCAGTTGCTCACGCGAAGCGGTGTCTTCGCTGGCCCCATGCACCGAATCCAGCGTGATCAGCGTCTGCCATTGGCTCAAGGCGTCCATCTGCGAGAACCCGGCGGTGTGCTGCTGGTAGCTGGTGACGGCGGACGCCACCGCTTCATCGCCCTGGGCTGCCGTGAAGCCCAGGTGGCGGGCCGCCACGCTCAGGCTGGCCACCAGGCGCTTGAGGTCCCACTCCCACGGACCGGGGTGGGTCTCGTCGAAGTCGTTCAGGTCGAACACCAGCTGGCGCTCGGGCGTGCCGTAGCCGCCGAAGTTCATCAGGTGGGCGTCTCCGCAAATCGGGAGCTGCAGCCCGGTGTGGGGCGTGTGTTTGAGGTCATGGGCCTGCAGGATGGCGCTGCCCCTGAAGAAGGCGAAGGGCGCGGTCAGCATACGGCCATACTTGAGCGGAACGAGGCGCTCGACACGCCCCTTGTCGGTGGCCTGGAGCAGGGCGACCGGGTCGCGATGCAGATGGCCCAGGGCCAGGTGGTCGCTTCGCTTGACCGTCTTGCGCAAGGCGCGCCCCTGTTCGATCCACTGTTCGGTCGGGTTCTGTTCCGGGTCGGTCATTGCAGGTTTCCGTTCGTGAATGGGGTTGAGACCGGTGCCGGGCTGGCGATTGCCATGTCACCCGGGTTGATGTGGTTTCGCCACGTAATTTACCGCTCCGGACGAGTTCCGGGGCGTTCTGCCGGGGATTTGCGCGCTCGCAAGGGGCGTGTCCAATCGCATGGCGTGGGTGCCGGCACGGCCGCCAACTGTTACGCTGTGAGCCCCCAAGATCCATCCGCACCATGAGCACCACTCCACCCTCGAAGGCACGCACCCTCAAGTCCAAGCCTGCGGCCAAGGCGGTCACCAAACCTGCCGCAGCAAAGGCCCCCGGCCGCACGACCAAGGCGCCGGCCGACGCCGACAAGGCGGCGGTGAAGGCGCCGGCGAAGCCGGTGCAGAAGCCAGCGCCAGTCCCGGCCAACGAGCTGCCCTCCCTGCGTTTTCAGCATTCGCACGCCTTGCGCCAGAAGACCCATTCGGTGCTCGACGCCCTGGAGGCCGCATCAAGCCACCGGGGCCATGGCGAAGCGCTGGCCGATCTGGTGGCCGAACTCGTGGTGGCCGGCATGGAGTGGTACTTCCTGCGCCCCCTGCAACGCGCCCAGGTGGGCTTCATGGCCGAGCAGTCGGCCAAGCTGGGCCTGAGCGGCGCGACGAAGATGATCAATTCGGCCAGCCGCGGCTTCATCCTGCGCATGGACCACCAGCAGCTGCGGGTGGTGGCGGCCTACATCCGCGAGCTGTCCTGACGCCGGCGCGGGGCAGGGACGAGCGGCGACAATCGCCGCATGACCTTTGCCATCCCTGCCGACAGCTCCCTTGACATCGCCCTCATCGGCGCCGGCCCGGCCGGACTGGCGGCGGCGGAAGTGCTGTCGGGTGCAGGGCGCTCGGTCCATGTGTTCGATGCCATGCCCTCGGTGGGGCGCAAGTTCCTGCTGGCTGGCAAGGGCGGGCTGAACCTGACACATGCGGAGCCGTTCGAGGCCTTCGTCACACGCTACGGCGAGCGGCGCTCCGCCATCGTGCCGCTGCTGCGGGACTTTGGGCCTGACACGCTGCGCACTTGGGCGGCGGGGCTCGGCGTTGACACTTTTGTGGGCACGTCGCAACGGGTGTTTCCCACCGACATGAAGGCTGCGCCGCTGCTGCGCGCCTGGCTGCAACGCCTGCGGCATCCGATGGCCCCGGGCGTTCCGGTGACCTTTCACATGCGCCATCGCTGGACCGGCTGGGATGCCGACGGCGCCTTGTGCTTCGACACGCCGGCAGGCCCGCGCCAGGTGCGCGCCCGCGCGGTGCTGCTGGCGCTGGGTGGCGGCAGCTGGGCCCGGCTGGGGTCGGACGGCGCCTGGGTGCCGCTGCTGGCGGCGCGCGGCGTGCCGGTGGTGGCGCTGGCCCCCAGCAACTGCGGCTTTGACGCCGCTGGCCGTGACGGCCAGGGCTGGACGTCGCATTTCCGCGGGCGATTTGCCGGTCAGCCGTTCAAGTCGGTGGCCATCAACCTGGGCGACGAGGACGGCGGCGCTCCCTGGCACCGCCGGGGCGAGTTCGTGGCCACGGCCACCGGCGTGGAGGGCAGTCTGGTCTATTCCGCGTCCAGCCGGCTGCGCGACGCCATCGCCGCCCACGGCCGTGCCACGTTCCGGCTGGACCTGTTACCCGATCACCCGGCTGAGCGCGTGCTGGCCGAAGTGCGGCACCCGCGCGGCTCGCGCAGCCTGACCAGCCACCTGAAGAGCCGCCTCCGGCTGGACGGCATCAAGATGGCCATCCTGCACGAGCTGTTGCCCAAAGAGGCGATGGAACAGCCGGAGCGCTTGGCTGCCGCCATCAAGGCGCTGCCCGTCACGCTGACGGCCGCAAGCCCGTTGGATGAAGCCATCAGCAGCGCCGGCGGCGTCCCCTTCGAGGCGCTGGACGACGGCCTGATGCTGCGCGAGTTGCCTGGCGTGTTCTGCGCCGGAGAAATGCTGGACTGGGAAGCCCCCACCGGCGGCTACCTCCTGACCGCCTGCTTTGCGAGCGGGCGGCGGGCGGGCCAGGGGATGTTGGCGTGGCTTGGATCGCCGGAGAACATTTAAAAATAGTGATTGAAATCATATGAGTAGACCAGATTTCTCACCTTGGAGATTAAATGTCGCTCCGATGCTGGACTGGACGGACCGGCACTGCCGGTACTTCCATCGCCTGCTGTCGAACCATACGCGCTTGTATACCGAGATGGTCACCACCGGCGCGCTGCGCCATGGCGACCTGCGGCGGCACCTGCGCTTTCATGAAGAAGAACACCCGGTGGCGTTGCAGCTCGGCGGCAGCGAACCGGAAGACCTGGCCTTTGCCGCGAAGCTGGGCCAGGAGTGGGGCTATGACGAGATCAACCTCAACTGCGGCTGCCCCAGCGAACGGGTGCAACGCGGCGCCTTCGGCGCCTGCCTGATGGCCGAGCCCGCGCTGGTGGCCGACGGTGTGAAGGCCATGGTTGACGTGGTGGACATCCCGGTGACGGTGAAACACCGCATCGGCATCGACCGGATCGAAAGCTACGGCTTTGTGCGCGATTTCGTCGGCCAGGTCAGCGAAGCGGGCTGCCGGGTCTTCATCGTGCATGCGCGCAACGCCTGGCTGCAGGGCCTGAGCCCGAAGGAAAATCGCGAGATCCCGCCGCTGCGCTACGAAATGGTCTACCAGCTCAAGCGTGACTTTCCGCAGCTGACCATCTGCCTGAACGGCGGTGTGACCAGCAATGAACAGATCGCCACCCATCTCCAGCATGTGGATGGTGTGATGGTGGGGCGCGAGGCGTACCACAACCCCTGGCTGCTGGCCGGCTGGGACGAGACCTTCTTCGGCGAGGCGTCATCCACCCTGACGCCGGACGCGGTCGAAGCGGCCATGGTCGCCTACATGGCGCGCGAGGCGGTGGACGACGACTGCCCGTGGTACCCGATTGCCCGCCACATGTTGGGCTTGCGCCACGGCCAGCGTGGTGCGCGCAAGTGGCGCCAGGTGTGGAGCGACCACCACCTCAAACCGTTGCCGCCGGCCGAGGTGCATCAAAAGGCGCTGGAGGGGCTCCGGGGAGCCTCTGAAAGCCTGAATGTTGATCAAATTGGGCATTTCCCAACGCCGGATGGTCGAACGATGCTATGAAAGTGATACTGTTTTCATCCGGAGCCCGATGGGTCGCCCTGAGTCGATTGCCTTATGAAACCTGATCACCTGCCAACAAGTCGGCTCCGGCGACCCTGGGCCGGCCTCTGGGTCCTGCTCATGGTCTTGTTTCTTGCCGCGTGCAGCACCGGCGAGAACCAGGTTCGCTTCGCCACCGATTTCGAGTCCGGCAGCATCGGCGCGGTGAAGCAGCTCGATGGCGACGGCCTTTCCTGGCAACTGGCCCTGCGCGACGACAACGACGACGCCAGCCTGCCCAACAGCTTTCGGACCTGGTGGTACCTGCGGGCCGACCAGGTGCCGGTGGGCCAGAGCCTTCGCATGGAGTTCACCCGACTGGGCTTTCCTTATTACTTTGTGCCGGTCTATTCCTACGATGGCACCCGTTGGCAGCACTTCGAAGAAAGCGAAGTCTCGCTGGTGCCGGGCTGCGTGATTGCGGTACCGGACAGCTGCCGTGTGGTGGTCACGAAGCGCTTCGACGCGCCCACGGTCTGGATTGCCCGCACCTTCCCGTACACCACCCGGGACCTGTCGGCCTTCCTGACCGAGATCGCGCAGAACCCGGCTGTGCGCATCGACACGCTGGGTTCGTCCCCGGTGTACCGCAAGCCGCTGCAGAGGATCACGATCGCCGACGCCAGCGCCAGCGGGCCGCGCCAGACGGTGTGGATCCATGCCCGCACCCATGCTGCGGAGACCGGGCCGTCGTTTGTGCTAGAAGGGCTGATCCGAACCGTGCTGGCCGACGAGGCGTTGGGCCGGGCGTTGCGCGCCCGTTACGTCTTCCGGATCGTGCCGATGCACAACCTGGATGGCGTGATCGCGGGCAACTACCGGACCAATGCCACCAGCATCAATCTCGAAAACCAGTGGCTGAATACCCTGGGCACGCCGCTGCTGGATGGCAATGCACCGCTGGAGAATCGCCTGATCAACGAGTACGGCATGGTGCCGGCGCTGCTGGATGCCGACGCGCCCGTGGTGCTGGCGCTGAATCTGCATTCCTCCAACTCCGAGCCCGACACGGCAGCGTTCTTCTTCCCGCATTTCGGCAGCGACCCGGCGCGCTACACGCCGGCGCAGCGCGCACTCTGGTCGTCGCAGATCGACTTCATCAGCAACGTGGCGCGCCATTACGACGGACGCATCGAGCAGCCGCCCGCCGACGGGGGCGCGGGTTTCCTGAACTCGTGGTTCCCGGAGACCTGGTGGTGGAACCGGCGGCAGGAGTCGGTCAACGCGATCACGCTGGAGACGACCTACGGGCGAGCCGGGTTCGACCACTGGATCAGACCCCAGGACCTTCGCAATCTTGGCGTTGCAGTGGCCCGGGCCATCCATGACCAGTCGCTGCAGGCCAGCGGCATCGCACGCAAGGCGCTTGTGCCGGACATGAGCATGTTCCGCCTGCCCTTCAAGCCCGAGGTCTACCTTGAGCGGGAATGAGGGCTGCGACAGAATCCCGCATCGCAATGACAGGAAACTAGCCATGGGCAAGAACCGACTGGAAATGTTCAGCGACGGCGTGATCGCCATCATCATCACCATCATGGTGCTGGAGCTGCGGGGCCCGCACGAATTCAGCTTCGAGGCGCTGCAGCCCCTGGGTCCGAAGCTGCTCAGCTATGTGCTGAGCTTTGTCACGATCGGTATCTTCTGGAGCCATCACCATCATCTGCTGCATGCGGTGCATCACGTGAACCGGGCCGTGTTGTGGGCCAACCTGCATTTTCTCTTCTGGCTGTCGCTGATTCCCTCGGTGACGGCCTGGATGGGTGAACACCAGTTCCACCGGGTGCCCGTCGCGGTCTATGGCGCGGTGGTGCTGATGGTGGGAGTGTCCTACCGGCTGCTGGAGCAGGTACTGGTGAAGTTCCACGACAAAGAGTCGATGCTGGCGCGCACGGTGGGCCAGAACCTGAAGGCCTGGTTCTCGTTTGCGGCCTACGCGGCAGCGATCCCGCTGGCCTTTGTGGCCGAGTGGTTCACGATGGTCATCTATTTCGGGGTGGCTGCGCTGTGGCTGCTGCCGGACAAGCGGCTTGAGGGGGGCGCCGTCGAGGCGGATTGAGGGTCAGGCGGCGGCTTCGAGTCCGTTGCGGAAGTGCTCGCGCATGCGCTGCGCGGCGTCTTCGGCGTTGCGGGCGGCCAGGGCTTTCATGATGGCCCGGTGTTCGGCCAAAGACTCCTTGACCCGCCCGGACTTGAGCAGCGAGTTCTGCCGATTCAGCTTCATGACCTTGCGCAGATCGGCCACCATCTGGTCGCGCCACCGGTTGTCGGCAATCTCCAGCAGGCGCATGTGAAAGCGCTCGTTGAGCGCGAAGAAGCGGTCGCGGTCCTGGGCGGCCGTTTCGAGTTCGTCGTGCAGGCCCTGAAGTTCCTTGAGCTCGTCCGCCGTGGCGGTCTGTGCCACGACTCCGGCAGCGTCCGATTCCAGCAGGCTCAGCAGGTGGTACACGTTGCTCAGGTCTTTTTCCGAGACTTCAGTCACATAGGCGCCGCGACGCACTTTCATGGTGACGAGACCCTCTGCCGCGAGGACTTTCAATGCCTCCCGCAGCGGGGTGCGGCTGATGCCGTATTCCTCGGCGATCTTGAGTTCGTCGATCCAGCTGCCGGGCGCCAGTTCGCGCCGGTAGATGCGCTGGCGCATCAGCTCGGCGACTTCTTCGTACAGGGCGCGAGGGGCAAGTGAGAGGGCGGACATGAATGATCGGGAAAGGTGCCAGTGTAAGCCAGACTGAATATTTTGCATCAATAATTATGAATGATGTAAACTTGAAGCAACAAACCGCGACCACTGGAGACGTGGTTGTGCCCACCAGGAAAGTGCCCACTCCATGAGCCAGAAACAGCCCGAATTCCAAGCCGCCAGCCTTGAAGCCTGGCACAAGGCCGCCGCCAAGTCCGCTCCTGGCGGCGATGTGAATGCCTTGAACTGGCTGACGCCCGACGGCATCAGCGTCAAGCCGCTGTACACCGCCGAAGACACGGCCAATCTGCCCTACGCCAACACGCTGCCCGGATTCGAGCCCTTCCTGCGCGGCCCCCAGGCCACGATGTACGCGGTGCGCCCCTGGACGATCCGACAGTACGCCGGTTTCTCGACGGCCGAGGAGTCCAACGCCTTCTATCGCAAGGCACTGGCGGCCGGCGGCCAGGGCGTGTCGGTGGCCTTTGACCTGGCCACCCACCGCGGCTACGACAGCGACCATCCCCGAGTGACGGGCGATGTCGGCAAGGCCGGCGTGGCGATTGACAGCGTGGAAGACATGAAGGTCCTGTTCAACGAGATTCCGCTGGACAAGGTCAGCGTCTCGATGACCATGAACGGCGCGGTGCTGCCGGTGCTGGCCGGCTATGTGGTGGCAGCGGAAGAGCAGGGCGTGTCCCAGGACAAGCTCTCGGGAACGATTCAGAACGACATTCTGAAAGAGTTCATGGTGCGCAACACCTATATCTACCCGCCCGAGCCGTCGATGAGGATCATCGGAGACATCATCGAGTACACGGCCAAGAACATGCCGAAGTTCAACTCGATCTCGATCAGCGGTTACCACATGCAGGAAGCGGGCGCCAATCAGGCGCTGGAGATGGCCTTCACCCTGGCCGACGGCAAGGAGTATGTGAAGACCGCCATCGCCAAAGGCATGGACGTCGACGACTTTGCGGGCCGCCTGTCTTTCTTCTGGGCGGTGGGCATGAACTTTTACCTGGAAATCGCCAAGATGCGCGCGGCCCGCCTGCTGTGGTGCCGCATCATGAAAGGCTTCAACGCCAAGAACCCCAAGAGCCTGATGCTGCGCACGCACAGCCAGACCAGCGGCTGGAGCCTGACCGAGCAGGACCCCTACAACAACGTGGTGCGCACCACCATCGAGGCCATGGCGGCCGTGTTCGGCGGCACCCAGAGCCTACACACCAACTCGCTCGACGAAGCCATCGCGCTGCCGACCGAATTCTCCAGCCGCATTGCCCGCAACACCCAGCTCATCATTCAGGAAGAGACCCACATCACCAACGTGGTGGACCCCTGGGCTGGCAGCTACATGATGGAAACGTTGACGCAGCAAATGGCCGACGAAGCCTGGAAGATCATTGAAGAAGTGGACGCCATGGGCGGCATGACCAAGGCCGTGGACAGCGGCTGGGCCAAGCTCAAGATCGAGGCCGCCGCTGCCGAGAAACAGGCCCGCATCGACTCGGGCAAAGACGTCATTGTGGGGGTCAACAAGTACAAGCTGGCGAAGGAAGACCCGATCGAAATTCTGGATGTGGACAACGTCAAGGTGCGCGAGGGCCAGATTGCGCGCCTGCAGCAGATCCGCGCCACCCGCGACGGTGCCAAGGTACAGGCGGCGCTGGATGCACTGACGGCTGCCGCCGAAAAGGGCAATGGCAACCTGCTCGACCTATCGATCCAGGCGATCCGTCTGCGCGCCACCGTGGGTGAGGTGTCGGACGCCCTGGAAAGAGTCTATGGGCGCCACCGCGCCGACACGCAAAAGGTGACCGGTGTGTACGCTGCTGCTTATGACTCCGCCGAAGGCTGGGAACAGCTGAAGAAGGAAATCGCCGATTTCGCTGACGCCTTTGGCCGGCGACCCCGCGTAATGATCAGCAAGCTGGGCCAGGATGGCCATGACCGCGGCGCCAAAGTAGTGGCCACGGCCTTTGCCGACCTCGGATTTGACGTGGACATGGGCCCGCTGTTCCAGACGCCCGAAGAATGCGCGCGCCAGGCGATCGAGAACGACGTGCACGCGGTCGGCGTCTCGACGCTGGCTGCCGGTCACAAGACCCTGGTGCCCGCCATCATCCAGGCCCTGAAGGACCAGGGGGCCGACGACATCATCGTGTTTGTGGGCGGTGTGATTCCGCGCCAGGACTACGATTTCCTGTACGACGCCGGTGTCAAGGGCATCTACGGCCCCGGTACGCCAATTCCTGCGAGCGCCAAAGACGTGTTGGAGCAGATCCGGAAGGCTCAAGGGTGATTTCAGGCGACTGGTTGCAGGGCGTGGTTCACGGCAGCGCGCCCGTGCGCCGCCGGGCCATGGCCAAGGCCATCACCTTGCTCGAGTCCACGCGGGCGGACCACCGTGCGCAGGCCGACGAACTGCTGACGACACTGCTGCCGCATACCGGCAGGGCTTTTCGCCTGGGCATCAGTGGTGTGCCGGGCGTGGGCAAGAGCACCTTCATCGAAGCGCTGGGTTTGTACCTGATCGGCCAGGGCCACCGGGTGGCGGTGCTGGCGGTGGACCCGTCCAGCACGGTTTCCGGTGGCTCCATCCTGGGCGACAAGACGCGCATGGAGCACCTGTCCGTGCATGACCAGGCCTATATCCGGCCCAGCCCATCAAGTGGCACGCTCGGCGGCGTGGCCGAGAAGACCCGCGAGGCCATGCTGGTCTGCGAGGCCGCAGGCTACGACATCGTGATCGTCGAAACCGTGGGTGTCGGTCAGAGCGAGACGGCGGTGTCGGGCATGACCGACATGTTCGTGCTGCTGCAACTGCCCAATGCCGGCGACGATCTGCAGGCCATCAAGAAGGGCGTCATGGAACTGGCCGACCTGGTGGTCATCAACAAGGCTGACATCGACCCCAACGCCGCCATGCGGGCACAGGCGCAGATCACCTCGTCGCTGCGCCTGCTGGGCCTGCACGGCCACCCGGACCATGCGCGCCACGACGATTCGGTCTGGCACCCGCAGGTGATCCAGATCAGCGCCTTGCTGGGGCAGGGCGTGGACGCCTTTTGGAACACCGTGCGGCGCTTTCGCGATCTGCAGACCGCCAGTGGCCGCCTGGCGGCGCGGCGCCAGCAGCAGGCCTTGGCCTGGATGTGGGAACGCATCGACGCCGGGCTCAAGCAGGCCTTCCGCCAGAACCCGAAGGTCCGCGAACAACTGCCCGCGCTCGAGCAACAAGTCCGCAACGGCCAGCTCGCGGCCTCCACCGCGGCGCGCACACTGCTTGCCGCGCATGCCGCAGCCGCCTGAAACCGATTCACCTCCATCCACCCACACCCGAGATTCAACCGAGAGGACCGACCATGCACGACATCCTTGTTCAACTGGAGAAAAAGCGCGCAGCCGCCCGGCTGGGCGGCGGGCAGAAGCGCATCGACGCTCAACACGCCAAAGGCAAACTCACCGCGCGAGAGCGGCTCGAGGTGCTGCTTGATGAGGGCACCTTCGAAGAGTGGGACATGTTCGTCGAGCACCGCTGCGCCGACTTCGACATGCAGGACACCAAGATCCCCGGCGACGGGGTGGTGACCGGCTACGGGATGATCAACGGCCGCCTCGTGTTCGTGTTCAGCCAGGACTTCACCGTCTTCGGCGGCGCGCTGTCCGAGGCCCATGCTGAGAAGATCTGCAAGATCATGGACCAGGCCATGAAGGTCGGTGCGCCGGTGATCGGCCTGAACGACTCGGGCGGGGCCCGCATCCAGGAAGGTGTGGCCTCGCTCGGCGGCTATGCCGACGTGTTCCAGCGCAACGTGATGGCCAGCGGCGTGATCCCGCAGATCAGCATGATCATGGGCCCGTCGGCCGGCGGTGCGGTGTATTCCCCGGCCATGACCGACTTCATCTTCATGGTCAAGGACAGCTCTTACATGTTCGTGACCGGCCCGGAAGTGGTCAAGACGGTGACGCACGAGGAAGTCACGGCCGAAGAACTGGGCGGCGCGGTGACCCACACCACCCGCAGCGGCGTGGCCGACCTGGCCTTCGAAAACGATGTCGAGGCGCTGCTCATGCTGCGCCGCCTTTACAACTACCTGCCGCTGAACAACCGCGAAAAGTCCCCAGTGCGGCCCAGCGGCGACCCGATCGATCGGACCGAACTGAGCCTGGACACCCTGGTGCCGGACAACCCCAACAAGCCGTATGACATGAAGGAGCTCATCGTCAAGACAGTGGACGACGGGGACTTCTTCGAACTGCAGCCCGAATACGCCAAGAACATCCTGATCGGTTTCGCGCGCATGGATGGCCAGACGGTGGGCATCGTGGCCAACCAGCCGCTGGTGCTGGCCGGATGCCTGGACATCAAGAGCTCGATCAAGGCGGCGCGTTTCGTGCGCTTCTGCGACGCCTTCAACATCCCCGTGGTCACTTTCGTGGACGTGCCTGGCTTCATGCCCGGCACCAGCCAGGAGTACGGCGGCATCATCAAGCATGGCGCCAAGCTGCTCTACGCCTATGCCGAGTGCACGGTGCCGAAAATCACCGTGATCACCCGCAAGGCCTATGGCGGCGCCTATGACGTGATGGCCTCCAAGCACCTGCGCGGCGATGTCAACTTTGCCTGGCCCAACGCCGAGATCGCGGTGATGGGTGCCAAGGGCGCGGTGGAGATCATCTTCCGCGAGGAGAAGAAGGACCCCGCCAAGCTCGCCGCGCGCGAGGCGGAATACAAGGCCCGCTTTGCCAATCCGTTTGTGGCTGGCGCCCGCGGTTTCATCGACGACGTGATCCTGCCGCACGAGACCCGCAAGCGCATCTGCCGCTCGCTGGTCATGCTCAAGGACAAGAAGCTCGAGAACCCGTGGCGCAAGCACGGCAACATTCCACTCTGAGACCCGAGGAGAAGAACAGCATGTTTACGAAGATACTGATTGCCAATCGGGGTGAAATCGCCTGCCGCGTGATCGCCACGGCCCGCAAGATGGGCATCCAGACGGTAGCCGTCTACTCCGAGGCCGACAAGGACGCGCGCCATGTGCTGCTGGCGGACGAGGCCGTGCTGTTGGGCCCGGCGCCCAGCCGCGAGAGCTACCTGGTGGCCGACAAGATCATTGCCGCGTGCAAACAGACCGGGGCGCAGGCGGTGCATCCTGGCTACGGCTTCCTGAGCGAAAACGAGGCATTTGCCAAGCGTTGCGAGGACGAGGGCATCGCTTTCATCGGCCCCAGGCACTTCTCCATTGCGGCCATGGGCGACAAGATCGCCTCCAAGAAGCTGGCCAACGAGGCCAAGGTCAACACCATTCCCGGTTACAACGATGCCATCGAAACGGCCGAGCAGGCCGTGGAAATTGCCAAGGGAATCGGCTACCCGGTGATGATCAAGGCCTCCGCAGGCGGCGGCGGCAAGGGCCTCCGTGTGGCCTTCAACGACAAAGAGGCCTTCGAAGGTTTCACCAGCTGTCGCAACGAGGCGCGCAACAGCTTCGGTGACGACCGCGTGTTCATCGAAAAATACGTGCTGGAGCCGCGCCACATCGAAATTCAGGTGCTGGGCGACAGCCACGGCAACGTGGTGTATCTCAACGAACGCGAGTGCTCGATCCAGCGCCGCCACCAGAAGGTGATTGAGGAGGCGCCCAGCCCATTTATCTCCGACGCCACCCGAAAGGCCATGGGCGAGCAGGCTGTGGCCTTGGCCAAGGCCGTGAAGTACCAGAGTGCGGGAACGGTAGAGTTCGTGGTGGGCAAGGACCAGGACTTCTACTTCCTGGAAATGAATACCCGGCTGCAGGTGGAACACCCGGTGACCGAGTGCATCACTGGCCTGGATCTCGTGGAGCTGATGATCCGTGTGGCCGCGGGCGAAAAGCTGCCGATCGCGCAGGCCGATGTCAAGCGTGAGGGCTGGGCCATCGAGTGCCGCATCAACGCCGAGGATCCGTTCCGCAACTTCCTGCCGTCTACCGGGCGTCTGGTGCGATTCGCGCCGCCAGCGCAGACCATGTTCCAGTCCGACACCGGCCAGCGATACGGTGTGCGCGTGGATACCGGCGTGCAGGATGGCGGCGAGATCCCGATGTACTACGACTCGATGATTGCCAAGCTGATCGTGCACGGAACCGACCGCAACGACGCCATCGCCAAGATGCGCGAGGCGCTCAACGGATTCGTGATCCGCGGCATCAGCAGCAACATTCCCTTTCAGGCAGCGCTGCTGGCGCACCCAAGGTTTGTCAGTGGTGAATTCAACACGGGCTTCATCGCCGAACACTACGCCAAGGGCTTCCGGGCGGAGGATGTGCCGCACGACGACGTCAATTTCCTCGTTGCCATGGCCGCGTTTGTGCGCCGCAAGTCGCGCGAACGCGCCGCGGGCATGTCAGGGCAACTTCCCGGCTACGGCGTGAAGGTGGGTGTCGACTACACCGTCGTGGTGCTGTCGGAGAATGGACATGCCGAGTACCGGTATGTGCCGGTGCACGTCGACGAATTCACCGGCAAGGCCGGTGCGGCCGCCATCCATGTGGAGGGCAAGCTGTACGAAGTCAACAGCGGTTCGCGCCTGAACGATATCTGCATCGAGGGCACAGTGAATGGCGAGCCTTTCACGGCGCAGATGGAGCGCGGCACGGCCAAGAACCCGCTGGCCCTGCGCGTGCAGCACAACGGAACCAAGATCGAGGCCCTGGTGATGTCGCCACGCATGGCGGAGCTGCATCGGCTGATGCCCTTTAAGGCGCCGCCGGACATGAGCCGCTACGTGCTGTCGCCGATGCCCGGCCTGCTGGTCGACGTGGCCGTTCAACCCGGCCAGAAGGTTCAGGCAGGCGAGCGGGTCGCCGTGATCGAGGCCATGAAGATGGAGAATGTGCTTTTCGCGGCAGCGGATGGGGTGGTGGGCAAGGTTCTGGCGGCCAAGGGCGAGAGCCTTACCGTAGACCAGCCGATCATCGAGTTCGTCTGAGCGGCAGTGACAACCCTGGATCAATCACTCATGCAACGACCATTCAAGGTGCTGGGCATCCAGCAGATCGCCATCGGCGGGCCCGACAAGAAACGCCTGCAGACGCTTTGGGTTGACATGTTCGGCCTGGAAGTGACGGGAACCTTCCGCAGCGAGCGCGAGAACGTCGATGAAGACATCTGTGCCATCGGCAGCGGGCCCTTCAAGGTCGAGGTGGACCTGATGCAGCCGTTGGACCCCGACAAGAAACCAGCGGTGCACGCGACGCCACTGAACCACATCGGCCTGTGGATCGACGACCTGCCGGTGGCGGTGCAATGGCTGTCTGCGCAAGGGGTCCGATTCGCGCCGGGCGGCATCCGCAAGGGGGCTGCCGGTTTCGACATCACTTTCCTGCATCCGAAGGGCAACGACGAATTCCCGATCGGCGGCGAAGGCGTGCTCATTGAACTGGTGCAGGCGCCGCCGGAAGTGGTATCGGCATTCGCGCGCCTGGCCGCTGCCGCCGACTGAGACACTCTGAGCGCGATCCGCGTCGGTCGTGTTCGGGGTGGGGGCACAAAATTCTTGATTTGGGTCATAGATCGGCGCTTTTTGCCCGACCGGTCGCACCGAATGGGTGCCTGAAGGAATAGACTGCCCGCACCCGTGGCGCCGCCCCTGGCGCCATTGCTGGTGAAGGAGACCGTCTTGCAGCCAACAAACACCACCCGGCCCGACTATTTTCACAAGGTCGTCGATTGTCAGTGGGCCTGTCCGGCCCACACCCCCGTACCCGAATACATTCGCCTGATTGGTCAGGGCCGCTACAGCGATGCCTACATGATCAACTGGGTGTCGAATGTCTTTCCCGGCGTTCTGGGTCGAACCTGCGACCGACCCTGCGAGCCCGCCTGTCGGCGCGGTCGCGTCGAGGAAAACAACGGAGCGGCACCGGAGCCGGTAGCGATCTGCCGACTGAAGCGGGTCGCTGCAGATAACAAGGGCGAGGTCAAGGCGCGCATGCCCGCCATTGCTGCTCCCAACGGAAAGCGCATCGCCTGTGTCGGCGCCGGTCCGGCCTCCCTGACCGTGGCACGCGATCTGGCCCCGCTCGGATACGAGGTCACCGTGTTCGACGGCGAAGCCAAGGCGGGCGGCTTCATCCGCTCGCAGATTCCACGCTTCCGTCTGCCCGAATCGGTGATCGACGAGGAAACGGGCTACATCCTCGACATGGGCGTGAAGTTCCGCAGTGGCGAGCGCGTGGAGTCCATGCAGGCCTTGCTCAAGCAGGGGTACGACGCCGTGTTTGTCGGATGCGGGGCACCGCGAGGGCGCGATCTCGATGTGCCCGGACGCATCGAGGCTTCTGCACACATCCACATCGGCATCGATTGGCTGGCCTCGGTTTCATTCGGCCATGTCACCAATGTGCCGCCACGTGTCATCGTGCTCGGTGGTGGCAATACCGCGATGGATTGCTGCCGTTCTGCCCGTCGCATGGGGGGCTCCGACGTGAAAGTCATCGTTCGCAGCGGTTTCGAGGAGATGAAGGCCTCGCCGTGGGAGAAGGAGGACGCCATTCACGAGGGCATTCCGATCATCAATTTCCATGTGCCGAAGAGCTTCGAGCACAAGGATGGCAAGCTGTTGGGCATGACCTTCGAAATCGTGCGGGCGGTCTACGACGAAAAAGGCCGGCGCACGCTCGTTCCGACAGGGCAGCCAGACGCATTTTTCGAGTGCGACGCTGTGTTGGTGGCCGTCGGGCAGGAAAACGCCTTCCCCTGGATCGAATCGGACTGCGGCATCCAGTTCGACAAGTGGGGGCTTCCAGTCCTCGGGCAGGAGACCTTCCAGTCCACCGTGCCGCAGGTCTTTTTTGGTGGCGATGCCGCCTTCGGGCCCAAGAACATCATCACGGCCGTCGCCCACGGCCATGAAGCAGCCGTCTCCATCGACCGCTTCCTGCATGGCGAGTCGGTGGCCACCCGACCTGCGCCGCGGGTCAACCTGATGTCGCAGAAGATGGGCATCCACGAATGGAGCTACCACAATGATGTGTCGGGAGATACCCGCTTCAAGGTGCCATGGGCCAAGGCCGAGACGGCGCTGGCCAGCATCCGCGTTGAGGTGGAACTGGGGTTCGACGCAGCCACCGCGTTCAAGGAAGCCAGCCGGTGCCTGAATTGCGACGTGCAGACCGTTTTCAACCGGGAAACCTGCATCGAATGCGATGCCTGCGTGGACATCTGTCCCATGGATTGCATCACCTTCACCAGCAATGGCGACGAGGCGGACCTTCGCACCCGCCTGAAAGCACCCGCGATGCACACGGCACAGGATCTGTACGTGTCGGCCGAACTCAAGACCGGGCGGGTCATGGTCAAGGACGAGGACGTCTGCCTGCACTGCGGCCTTTGCGCCGAACGCTGCCCGACCGGGGCATGGGACATGCAGAAGTTCCTGCTCAATACGACGCAGGCCGGACCTGGCTGTCGGGACGCACGCAAAGCACATCTGGAGGTCGCATGAACCGCATTGAAGCCATCAACGATTTCGTCATCAAGTTCGCCAACGTAAACGGCTCAGGTTCGGCTTCGGCCAACGAACTCTTTTCCAAGGCCGTGATGCGCATGGGCGTGCCGGTGAGCCCCCGCAACATCTTCCCGAGCAACATCCAGGGTATGCCGACCTGGTACGAGGCGCGGGTGTGCGAAAAAGGCTATCACGGACGGCGCGGCGGGGTCGACATGATGGTCGCCATGAACCCGCAGACCTGGGATGCCGACATCGCTGAAATCGAACCGGGCGGCTACCTGTTCTACGACAGCACCCGGCCGATCCCTGAATCGCGTTTTCGCAAGGACGTTCACGTGATCGGGATGCCGCTGACCGAGATCAGCAACGCGGCCTACACCGACCCGCGACAACGCCAGTTGTTCAAGAACATCATCTATGTCGGCGCGCTATCGGTGCTGCTGGATGTGGACGCCGACGTGTTTGAGAAGCTGTTCGCCGAGCAGTACAAGGGCAAGGAGCGTTTGCTGGCGTCCAATATTCAGGCGCTGCATCTGGGGCGGAATTTTGTCCAGGAGCACCTTGAATACCCCTTGGGCATACGTGTCCGACGCTCGGACATGGTCGGAGACCAGATCTTCACCGACGGCAACAGTGCTGCCGCGCTGGGATGCATCTATGGCGGCGCGACCGTAGCGGCGTGGTACCCGATCACGCCTTCGTCCTCGGTGCCCGAGGCGTTTCAGAAGTACTGCGATAAATACCGGGTCGATCCTGTGACGGGTCAGCACTATTACGCGATCGTTCAGGCAGAGGACGAACTGGCCTCGATCGGCATGGTCGTGGGTGCCGGTTGGAACGGTGCGCGTGCGTTCACGGCCACATCGGGGCCGGGCGTCTCGCTGATGACCGAGTTCATCGGCCTGGCCTACTTTGCGGAAATCCCCGTCACCATCATCAACGTGCAGCGGGGCGGTCCGTCTACGGGCATGCCGACCCGAACGCAGCAGTCCGACCTGCTTTCCTGTGCCTATGCATCGCACGGTGACACCAAACATGTGTTGCTGTTTCCCCAGGACCCGCACGAATGCTTCGAGCACTCGGCTGCTGCACTCGATCTGGCAGACCGGCTACAGACACCGATCTTCGTCATGACCGACCTCGACATTGGCATGAACCAGCGCCTGTGCAAGCCATTCAGCTGGGACGGGGCCCGCGACTACGATCGGGGCAAAGTCATGACGGCCGAGGAACTCGAGGCCGGCAAGGACTTCGGCCGCTACAAGGATGTCGATGGAGATGGCATTCCCTGGCGCACGTTGCCGGGGACCCACCCGACCAAGGGGAGTTTCTTTACCCGGGGCACCACCCGCAACCCATATGCACAGTATTCCGAGCGCGGCCCCGACTACATCTACAACATGGAGCGCCTGCTGCGCAAATTCCGCACGGCTGCCGACCTGGTTCCCCAACCCGTGCTTCGCGAGGCGACCCAACCGACCCCTTATGGCGTCATTTATTTCGGGTCCACCACGCCGGCGATGCGTGAGGCGCTGGACGTGCTAGAAGCCGACGGCCAGCATCTGGACGCTCTGCGTCTTCGCGCCTTTCCGTTCCCCGATTCGGTCAGTGAGTTCATTGCGACGCACGAGAAGGTTTTCGTGGTGGAGCAGAACCGTGATGCGCAGATGCGCTCGATGCTGGTCAACGAGCTTCATTTTGATCCTGCGCGCCTGGTTCCGGTCCTGCACTATGACGGTACTCCGATCACGGCACGGTTCATCGTCCAGGCGATACGCGACAACATTCAACCCGCGTCGGCAAACGCTTCAGCCCCGGCCCGCCAGAAGGAGACCGCATGACCTACATTGCCAAACCCAGACTGCATCACCCGACGCTCACGACCAACAAGGTGGGCTACACCCGGCGTGACTACGAGGGCCGCATCTCGACCTTGTGCGCAGGATGCGGGCACGACTCGATTTCTGCGGCCATCATTCAGGCTTGCTGGGAACTCGATATTGAACCCCATCGCGTCGCGAAGCTCTCCGGCATCGGTTGCAGTTCAAAGACGCCCGACTACTTTCTCGGAGCTTCGCACGGCTTTAACACGGTGCATGGTCGCATGCCATCGGTGTTGACGGGCGCCAACCTGGCCAACCGCGATCTTCTGTACCTTGGCGTGTCGGGCGACGGAGATTCCGCCTCTATCGGACTGGGTCAGTTTGCCAACGCCATGCGCCGTGGCGTCCGTATGGCCTATATCGTCGAGAACAATGGCGTCTATGGTCTGACCAAAGGGCAGTTCTCTGCAACGGCGGACCGTGGCTCGAAAAGCAAGAAGGGCGTCGTGAACAGCGACAGCCCTGTCGACCTGGTGGGTATCGCCCTGCAACTGGGCGCCACTTTCGTCGCGCGCAGTTTCTCCGGCGACAAAGCCCAGTTGGTGCCACTGATCAAAGGTGCCATGGCCCATGGCGGTGCCGCGTTCATCGATGTGATCAGCCCCTGCGTCACCTTCAACAACCACGGCGGAAGCACCAAGAGCTACGACTATGTGCGTCAGCACAACGAGGCCGTGAGCCGCATCGATTTCATGACCCCGCGCAGCGAAATCACCACCGAGTACGCGCCGGGTGAAGTGGTTGATGTGCCCCAGCACGATGGCACCGTGCTTCGCCTGCGCAAGCTGCACGAGGATTACGATCCCACCGACCGCTACGCCGCCATGAGCTACATGAACGAGCACCAGTCACGTGGAGAGGTCGTGACCGGCCTGCTTTACCTGGATCCGCTGGCGACGGATTTGCACACGGCCATGAACACCAGCCACCGGCCCCTCAACACGCTGGGACGCACCGAACTCTGCCCGGGCGTCGGCGCGCTGGAGAAGATCAACGCGTCCCTGCGCTAGGCCAATGCCGCTGCAGGAAATCCGATTGCATATATTCATTTGAAAGGGCTGCCATCATGCCTGAACGCACGGTTTTTCAATCCATGTCCCAACGTCATGTCATCAGCCTCGGGCCGCAGGCAACGATCTGGGACGCCGCGTGCCTGATGACCAAGGCCAACTGTGGCAGCGTGCTGATTGTGGACCCGGCCAGCGCTCTGCTCGGCATCGTTACCGAACGGGATCTCATGACCCGGGTGCTGGCCAAGGCGCTCAATCCTGCAACAACCCTGGTCTCTGAAATCATGACGCGCAACCCGCGCTGCGTTGGGCCCGATGTGCTCGTTTCCGACGCGGTGCTGATCATGATTGAGCGAGGGTTCCGTCACCTGCCCATCATGGGTGAGGGGTCTCGCATACTCGGCGTGTTCTCGGTGCGCGACGCCTTGCCCAGGGAGATCGGAACAGCGGTCGAAATGGCCGAGTTCCACGAGCAGGTCAACGACGCATTGGGATGATCCGAGCTTGCTGACCTGCTGGTCCAACAGGGGCCAGTTCAGTCGCCTCCGGCGCGTTTTGCGCGGGCACGCGCCAGCGCTGCCTCGATCACCAGACGCTTCTTGTCCAGGATCAGCGGGTCGGTGTGTTGGGAATGTGCGGCAAGGTCGGCGAGTTTCATTTCGGCCTTTTTTTCCAGCTTTTCCGCATGGGCGGTTGCATCGCGCGCCTTGCGAGCGCGATGGAATTCGTACCGATCCCGGGCCATGGCCGCTTGATCCGGCGACCAGGCCGCCCATCCGGTGTGCTCACCGGTGACCGTTTCAAGTTCGATGCAGTCCACGGGACAAACCGGAATGCAGAGTTCGCAACCCGTGCAATAGGGCTCGATCACGCCGTGCATGCGCTTGTTGGTGCCGATGATGGCGTCCGTCGGACAGATGACCAGACACAGGGTGCAGCCGATACACCAGGCTTCGTCAATGAAGGCGACGCGGCGGGGGCCCTCGGAGCCGTTTGCCGGATTCAACGGCTCGAAGGGCCGGCCTGTCAGTCCGGCAAGGCGTGCGATGCCTTCGGATCCTCCTGGCGGGCACTGATTGATTCCAGCGGCGCCACATGCGACGGCTTGTGCATAGGATGCACAGTCGTCATACCCGCAGCGGGTGCACTGGGTTTGAGGCAGGGCGCTGGCGATACGCTCCGCCAGGTCATTGGGTGACGTCAGTTCCGTCACCACAAGATCACTTGCCGCGAGCCGTTCTGGGCGCCGTTTTTCCGCTGGCTGTAGCTGGAGTGCGCTTGGCGAGTACAGCCTTCTTGTTGGTCACGGCTTTCGACCGAGTGGGCGTTGGTGCGGCCAAAGAAGCTTCGGCAACAGTCCCAACAGGCTGGGCTGCAGCAGTGGGCTTGGCGGCGGCCGGCTTTTTCGCCGCCTTCTTCGTGGCTGCAGGGCGAGTGGGCGTGATGGAAGGCTCCGACTCGCTGGCTTGGGTCGCGGTGGGCGCGGGCACCGGCTGATGCGCCAGGATGAATTTCTTCACTTCCGGATAGACCACTTCGCGCCAGCGGCGGCCGCTGAAGATGCCGTAATGCCCGGCGCCTTCGACGATCAGGTGCCGTTGCTCTGAGTCGACGACACCGCTGCAGATCGCATGAACGGCCTCGGTCTGGCCGGAACCGGAGATGTCGTCCAGTTCGCCCTCGACCGAAAACAATGCGGTTGTCTTGATGTCTTGCGGGCGCACGCGCTCTATCTGACCTTTGGGGTTGCGGATATCCCAGGTGCCATTCACCAGGCTGAAATCCTGGAACACGACCTTGATGGTCTGAAGGTAATAGTTGGCGTCCATGTCGAGCACGGCGTTGTACTCGTCATAGAACTTGCGGTGCGCCTCGGTGCTGGCACCGTCGCCCTTGATCAGGTCTTTGAAGTAGTCATAGTGGCTGCGCGCGTGATTGCTGGGATTCATGGCCACGAAGCCCGCATACTGCAGAAAGCCAGGGTAGACGCGCCGCCCGGCACCCGGGAAATTGCTGGGGACCCGGTAGATCACGTTCTTCTCGAACCAGCTGTGGCTCTTGGTCATGGCCAGGTTGTTGACCGCGGTGGGCGACTTGCGCGCGTCGATCGGGCCGCCCATCATGGTCATGGACAGCGGTGTGAGTTCGCCGCGGGTGGCCATCAGGGACACGGCAGCCAGCACCGGGACCGTCGGCTGGCATACGCTGACCAGATGGCAGTTGCCGTAGATGCCTTGCAGGTGGCGGATGAATTCCTGAACGTAGTTCACATAGTCATCCAAGTGGAAATCGCCCTCGGAAAGCGGCACCAGGCGCGCATTTTTCCAGTCCGTGATGTAGACCTTGTGGTCTTTCAGCATGGTCTTGACGGTATCGCGCAGCAGCGTCGCATAGTGGCCGGAAAGGGGCGCCACGATGAGCACCGCTGGCTGGTCTTTCAGTTTGGCCAATGTTGCCGGGTCGTCACTGAACCGTTTGAATCGACGCAGCTCGCAGAAAGGCTTGCTGATTTCAATGCGTTCATGGATCGCGATATCGACGCCATCGGCATCGATGGTGCGAATCCCGAATTCCGGCTTTTCATAATCTTTGCCCAGGCGATGCAGGAGGTCGAAGGCTGCCGAAATCCGCTGGGCAAACGGGTTCTGGCCAAAAATAGATAGGGGATTGGCGTAGGCCTTGGCCGAAAACTGCGCCAGATCCGTAAAGGGTTCCATCAGCGAACGCTGCGTTTCATAGATTTGATAGAGCATGGTGGCGTCTTTGTGTAGATGGGAAATGGTGCGGTGCAATATAACAGTTGGTGAACGCAATAGCATTCCGCACAACTACCTACGGTGCATACCGGGTCATGAGCTCAGCCGTGCTGAGGCCTTCATACCGTCAATTTGACTTCTATCAAAATATTCTTTCACGGGGCTGAACGAAGCGACATCCGAACGGGAACGGATGGCCGCCTTCGCATCGATATCGATGCCGTGACGCAAGATCGGAAAGTCCTGAAACCATAGCAAAAAATGACCAATTGGCGATGGGGACTGGCCACTCAAGAGCAAAAAAGCCACCCGAAGGTGGCATTTTCCGCGGTTGCATCGGCCCGATTGTGATCAGACGACCTTGGCGATGGCCTGGCAGACGTAGTCGATGTTCTTGCTGTTGAGCGCGGCCACGCACATGCGGCCGGTGTCGGTGCCATAGACCCCAAACTCGCTGCGCAGGCGCACCATCTGGTCCTTCGTCAGGCCGGAATAGCTGAACATGCCGATTTGGGTGGTGATGAAGCTCATGTCCTGCTGTACACCGGCCGCCTTCAGTCCATCGACCAGCTTCTGACGCATCGCCTTGATCCGTACCCGCATCGCGGCCAACTCCTTCTCCCACATAGCGCGCAGTTCAGGACTGCCGAGCACTGCTGCCACCACCGCGCCGCCGTGGATGGGCGGATTGGAGTAGTTGGTGCGGATCACGATCTTGAGTTGGCTCAGCACCCGATCGGCTTCCTCCTTGCTCGCGCACAGCACCGACAGCGCGCCCACGCGCTCGCCATAAAGGCTGAAGCTCTTGGAGAAGGAGGTGGACACGAAGAAGTCCAGGCCGGCGGCCACGAACTTGCCGATCACGGCACCGTCCTCGGTGATGCCGTTGCCGAAGCCTTGGTAAGCCATGTCCAGGAAGGGAACCAGGTTCTTTGCTCTCACGACGGCGATCACCTGGTCCCATTGCGCGCCAGTGATGTCGTAGCCGGTTGGGTTGTGGCAGCAGGCATGCAGCAGGATGATGGTGCCCGGTGCGGCGGCGTTCAGGTCGGCCAACATGCCGGTGAAGTCCACGCCGCGCGTGGCGGCGTCGTAATAGCGATAACTTTCCACGATGAAACCTGCGCTGGAGAACAGGGCGCGGTGGTTTTCCCAGCTCGGGTCGGAAATCAGCACCTTGGCGGCGGGATTGAGCTTCTTGAGGAAATCAGCGCCGATTTTCAGGCCACCGGTGCCGCCAATGCCCTGCACGGTGGCAATACGGCCAGACTTGACCGGCTCGGAATCGGCACCGAACACCAGGCTCTTGACCGCGGCGTCGTACGCGGCGATGCCGTCAATGGGCAGATAGCCTCGCGCGGCGGGCTTTTCCATCATGGTCTTTTCGGCCGCCTGCACGCACTCCAGGAGCGGCAGTTTTCCGTTGTCATCGAAGTACACCCCGACACCGAGATTGACCTTGTTGGGATTGGTATCGGCTGCAAATTGCTCGTTCAGACCCAGGATCGGATCGCGGGGGGCCATTTCGACAGCGGTGAAGAGAGACATGGAGGGTCCTTGGAGGTGGGAAGTCAGGCAAATAGTCCCGGGCTGAGGTAGCCTATGCGGTTGCCCCAATTTTAACGGGGTGCGCCACACGTTCCGGGTTTTCCCTCATGCAAGAAGTCATCGACGTCACTCCTGAAGCCAAAGCCGGTCGGTTTGTCACCTTCCCGGGATCCCCGTTCGAGCTGTTCCAGCCCTATCCGCCAGCCGGCGACCAGCCGGTGGCGATCGACAAACTGGTGGAGGGCGTGCTAGATGGCGAGGTGTTCCAGACCCTTCTGGGCGTGACCGGCTCGGGCAAGACGTTCACGATGGCCAATGTGATCGCCCGCCTGGGTCGCCCGGCCATTGTGTTCGCCCCCAACAAGACCCTGGCAGCCCAGCTTTACAGCGAGTTCAGGGAGTTCTTCCCGAACAATGCGGTGGAGTATTTCGTCAGCTATTACGACTACTACCAGCCCGAGGCCTATGTCCCGCAGCGCGACCTGTTCATTGAGAAGGACTCGGCGATCAACGAGCACATCGAACAGATGCGCCTGTCGTGCACCAAGAGCATTCTCGAGCGGCGCGATGTGGTTATCGTCGCGACGGTCTCGGCCATTTACGGCATCGGTCAACCGGAGGCGTACCACAAGATGGTCATGACGCTGCGATCCGGTGACCGGATGGGGCAGCGCGACGTGATAGCCCAGCTGATCCGCATGCAGTACCAGCGCAACGACATGGAGTTTTCCCGGGGCACGTTCCGGGTACGCGGGGACACGATCGACATCTTCCCGGCAGAGCACAGCGAAATGGCCATTCGGGTCGAATTGTTCGACGACGAGATCGAATCGTTGCAGCTGTTCGATCCACTGACCGGTCGCATCCGGCAGAAGATTCCGCGCTTCACGGTGTACCCCAGCAGCCACTATGTGACACCCCGGGATCAGGTACTGGCGGCGGTAGAGACCATCAAGGTCGAGCTGGCCGACCGGTTGAAAGAGTTCGTGAGCCAGGGCAAGCTGGTGGAAGCGCAGCGGCTGGAGCAGCGCACCCGGTTTGACCTGGAGATGTTAAGCGAACTGGGTCACTGCAAGGGGATCGAGAACTACACCCGGCATCTCTCCGGTGCGGCGCCCGGCGACCCGCCGGCGACGCTGACAGACTACCTGCCCAAAGATGCCGTAATGTTCCTGGATGAGTCGCATGTGCTGATCGGCCAGTTCGGCGGCATGTACAACGGCGACCGTTCACGCAAGACCACCTTGGTCGAGTACGGTTTCCGCTTGCCGAGCGCGCTGGACAACCGGCCGCTGAAATTCGAGGAATTCGAAGCCCGCATGCGCCAGGCCATTTTCGTTTCCGCCACGCCGGCGCAGTGGGAAAACGAGCATGCGGGGCAGGTCGTGGAGCAACTGGTGCGGCCGACCGGGCTGGTGGACCCGGAAGTGGAGGTGCGACCGGCCACCCACCAGGTCGACGACGTGCTGCAGGAAATCAGGATTCGTGTGGATCGCCATGAGCGCGTGCTGATCACCACATTGACCAAGCGCATGGCCGAGCAACTGACCGACTATTTGAGTGAGAACGGGGTGAAGGTGCGCTACCTCCACAGTGATGTGGATACGGTGGAGCGGGTGGAGATCATCCGCGACCTGCGCTTGGGCGCTTTTGATGTGCTGGTGGGCATCAATCTGTTGCGCGAAGGCCTGGACATCCCGGAGGTGTCATTGGTCGCAATTCTGGACGCTGACAAGGAGGGATTTCTGCGCTCCGAGCGCTCGCTGATCCAGACCATCGGGCGCGCGGCCCGAAACCTCAGTGGCCGGGCGATCCTGTATGCCGACAGGGTGACCGACTCGATGAAGCGGGCCATTGACGAGACCGGCCGACGGCGGGCCCGCCAGGTGGCCCACAACCTGGAGCACGGCATCACGCCTCGCAGCATCGTCAAGAAGGTTCGCGATCTGATCGATGGCGTCTACAGCGAGAAAGCCGGACGCGAAGCCGATCGGCTGGAACAGGATGCTTTGCAGCGGGCTCGGGTGGAGGACATGTCGGAGAAGGACATCGGCCGCGAAATCAAGCGGCTCGAGAAAACCATGCTCGCCTTTGCGCGTGACCTGGAGTTCGAGAAGGCGGCCCGGGTACGCGATGAACTCAGCCTCCTGAAGAAGAGGGCTTTTGGCGCACCTGGTGGCGACCCGGTCGTATCTTGAGGCGGTGCTGCGACAGCCCTGGTCGATATCCGCGCGGACGCATTCGATCATTTGGCGACTGATTGGTAATTTTGTCCGAGCAATCCGCTGGGTCTTGTGTTATACTTGACCACGTTAGTCAGGATAACCCGCCGAAATACCCCAACCCAGATCCGCAATCTCGGATGACCGGTTGAGAGGGGCGGCCATCCAGCCCAACGCGGACCCGAGCCAGTCATCGCCATTCGAGAAGGAGTCAGCCATGCGACTTACCACCAAAGGCCGTTTTGCGGTCACCGCCATGATCGATCTGGCGTTGCGTCAGAATTCGGGCCCTGTCACGCTCGCGGCCATCAGCCAGCGGCAACAGATTTCCTTGTCTTATCTGGAGCAGCTGTTCGGCAAGCTGCGTCGCAATGAGCTGGTCGAGTCGACGCGGGGCCCTGGCGGTGGCTACACGTTAGGTCGAAAGGCCGTGGACATTACCGTCGCCGACATCATTACATCCGTCGATGAACCGATCGATGCCACCCAGTGCGGCGGCAAGGAAAACTGTTTGGGCGAGGGCGGGCGTTGCATGACGCACGAGCTCTGGGCTTCGCTGAATACGAAGATGGTCGAGTTCCTGGATTCCGTAAACCTGCAGAAACTGGTCGACGATCATTTGGCCAAGGGCGTCCAGATCGAGGACAAGCCGGCGGTCAAACGGGCGATTCATGCCATGCCGGTTTCGCGGCCGGTTCGTGTGAATGCCCCGAACTCGGTGTTTGCCTTGGGCAACGCCTTTGCCAAGAGTTGAGGGCGGATTGCCGCCGGGTCGCTCCGCCCCGCCTTTTCTTGCACCTGGTCTGCCAACTGAAATCTGAAACCGTCTATGGAATCCACCCCTCACTTCCCGATCTATATGGATTACGGCGCCACCACGCCCTGCGACCCCCGCGTGGTAGATGTGATGATCCCATGGTTGCGCGAGCATTTCGGCAACCCGGCATCCCGCAGCCATGCCTGGGGCTGGGAAGCAGAAGCCGCCGTCGAGAACGCACGGGAACAGGTTGCCGAACTGATCGGCGCCGATCCGCGTGAAATCGTCTGGACCAGCGGCGCCACAGAGTCGAACAATCTCGCGCTGAAGGGCGCCGCCCATTTCTATCAGAGCAAGGGCCGGCACCTGATCACGGTGAAGACGGAACACAAGGCCGTGCTCGACACGATGCGCGAGTTGGAGCGCCAGGGTTTCGAAGTGTCCTACCTGGACGTGCAGGAAGACGGATTGCTCAGCTTCGACGTGCTCAAGGCAGCGATCCGGCCTGACACCATCCTGGTCAGTGTGATGTTCGTGAACAACGAGATCGGTGTGATTCAGGACATCGCCGCCATTGGCGCGCTTTGCCGCGAAAAGGGCATCCTGTTGCATGTCGACGCTGCCCAGGCCACCGGCAAGGTCGAAATCGACCTCAAGACGCTGCCGGTCGACCTGATGAGTCTGGCTTCACACAAGACCTACGGCCCCAAGGGTATCGGCGCGCTGTATGTTCGGCGCAAGCCGCGTGTGCGGCTGGAGGCACAGATGCATGGGGGCGGCCATGAGCGCGGCATGCGCTCGGGCACCTTGCCGACACACCAGTGCGTGGGCATGGGCGAGGCTTTCCGTCTGGCACGCCTTGAAATGGCTCAGGACAATGCCAAGGCACGGGCGTTGCATGACCGCCTGATCAATGGGCTGAAGGACGTGGAGCAGGCGTTCCTCAACGGCCATGCCACACAGCGTGTGGCCCAGAACATCAACATGAGCTTCAACTTCGTCGAAGGCGAGTCACTGATCATGGGGATCAAGGGACTGGCCGTGTCATCGGGTTCGGCCTGCACCTCGGCGTCGCTGGAGCCCAGCTACGTCCTGCGGGCGCTTGGCCGCAGCGATGAACTGGCCCACAGCAGCCTTCGCATGACGATCGGGCGCTGGACGACCGAAGCCGAAATCGACTATGCCATCGAAACCATTCGGCAGAACGTTGCAAAGCTTCGCGACCTCAGCCCGTTGTGGGAGATGTACCAGGACGGCGTGGATCTATCAACCATTCAGTGGACGGCCCACTGATTGAATGCAAGAGGGAAATCAAATGGCCTATTCTGAAAAAGTTGTCGAGCACTATGAGAACCCCCGCAATGTCGGCTCCTTCGACAAGGGCGACGAGTCGGTGGGAACCGGCATGGTGGGTGCGCCCGCCTGCGGCGACGTGATGAAGCTGCAGATCAAGGTCAACCCGGCCACGGGGGTGATCGAGGATGCGCGCTTCAAGACCTACGGTTGTGGATCGGCCATCGCATCCAGTTCGTTGGTGACCGAATGGGTCAAGGGCAAGACCCTTGATGAAGCGGCCGCGCTGAAGAACAGCCAGATCGCCGAGGAACTGGCGCTGCCGCCGGTGAAGATTCATTGCTCCATTCTTGCCGAGGACGCGATCAAGGCTGCGGTGGACGATTACAAGAAAAAGCACGCCCATTGAGGTTGCAACAGACATGGCTGTGACAATGACCGAAGCCGCCGCGCGGCACGTGACCCGCTACCTTGCCAAACGTGGCAAGGGGGTGGGTGTGCGCCTGGGGGTCAAGACGACGGGCTGTTCCGGCCTGGCGTACAAGCTTGAATACGTGGACGAAATCGCACCCGAAGACATGGTGTTTGAAGGGCATGGCATCAAAGTCCTGATCGACCCCAAGAGCTTGGCCTATATCGACGGGACCGAACTTGATTTCGTGCGCGAGGGATTGAACGAAGGTTTCCGGTTCAACAATCCGAATGAGCGTGACCGCTGCGGTTGCGGCGAGAGCTTCCGGGTCTGATGATCCTGCTTGCTGACGAACCGCCGGCGCAGCGCGTCCAGGCGGTTTTTTGTTGACATGAATCTCCAATCCGACGATTTCGAGTTGTTCCAGCTACGCCGGCAGTTTGCGCAGGACGCGTCGGTGCTCGACGCACGCTGGAAGGACCTTCAGCGAGAGGCGCATCCGGACCGCTTTGCCGCGCAAGGCGCGGCCGCCCAGCGCGTGGCCATGCAGTGGTCGGTTCGCATCAATGAGGCGTATCAGCGCCTGAGGGATCCGCTCAAGCGTGCCGCGTATCTCTGCGAGTTGGGCGGCGCCGCGGTCAATGCGGAGAACAATACGGCGATGCCGGCGGCCTTCTTGATGCAGCAGATGGAGTGGCGGGAAGAGCTGGAGGACGCATCGGACCTGAGTCGTCTCGAGTCCCTTTCGCGTGAAGTCATACAGGCCCGCCGTGTGGCCTTGGAGGCGTGCGGGCAGGCGATCGATCAATTGCAGGATTTCAAGACCGCCGTCGGGCATGTCCGCGCGCTGATGTTCATCGAGCGCTTTTCGGAAGAAGTGAACGCTCGGATCGATGCCAGTCACGATGCCATGGACTCTGCCGACAGGGGACAATAGTCACCCACGGCCGCGCAGCCACAACCATTATTCAAACGGGCCCGTTCCCCAGCAGCACACATGGCGCTTCTTCAGATATCCGAACCCGGTCAGGCACCGGACCCGCACCAGCGTCGGGTCGCGGTGGGCATCGACCTGGGAACCACCCATTCGCTCGTCGCCGCCGTGCGCCATGGTGTGGCCGAATGCCTGCCCGACAGCCAGGGCCATGTGATCCTGCCGTCGGTTGTCCGTTACCTCGAAGGCGGCGGGCGCCAGATCGGCGCCGAGGCGTTGGTGGCTGGTGCAACCGATCCGGAGAACACGATCGCGTCGGTCAAGCGCTTCATGGGCCGTGGTCTGGCGGATATCCGCGGCCGCGACAAGTTGCCATACCGGTTTGTCGACAAGGCCGCCGGCATGCTGTCGTTGCATACGGCGCAGGGCGAGAAATCGCCGGTCGAAATCAGCGCCGAGATTCTGGCCACGCTGCGTTATCGCGCCGAAGACACCTTCAACGACGACCTCTACGGAGCGGTCATCACGGTGCCCGCCTACTTTGACGATGCCCAACGCCAAGCCACGAAGGATGCCGCGCAACTTGCCGGCATCAACGTGCTGCGCCTGATCAACGAGCCCACGGCGGCGGCCATCGCCTACGGCTTGGACAATGCCAGCGAAGGCATCTATGCGGTGTTCGACCTGGGTGGCGGCACGTTCGACATCTCCATCCTGCGCTTGACCCGAGGTGTTTTCGAGGTCATCGCCACCGGTGGCGACTCTGCCCTCGGCGGTGACGACTACGACCAGGCGCTGGCGGATTGGGTGTTGGCGCAGACCGGCCTGCAGACCGTCACGGCGACGGACAAAGCGCTGCTGAAGGCTGCAGCGCGGCGCACCAAGGAATCCTTGAGCGCTACGAATTCAGTAGCTGTCGACGTCCATTTGACGCTGGGAATGATCCATTTGGACGTCAAAGTATCCGATTTCGAGGCCGCCACGGCCGCTCTGACCGCGCGCGCGCTGAGCGCGGTGCGCAAAGTGATGCGGGATGCAAGACTCGAGCGGGCCGACGTCCACGGTGTGGTCATGGTGGGCGGATCGACCCGCATGCCCCAGATTCAGCGAGCGGTCGCCGATTTTTTCGGCCGCGAGCCGCTGAACAACCTGAATCCCGACGAAGTCGTCGCCATTGGTGCGGCGGTTCAGGCCAACCAGCTTGCCGGCAACGACACCACAGGGGACCTGCTGCTGCTCGACGTCATCCCGCTCTCGCTGGGCATTGAAACCATGGGCGGCCTGGTCGAGCGGATTGTTCCACGCAATCAGACCATTCCGACGGCGATGGCGCAGGACTTCACCACCTACAAGGACGGCCAGACCGCCCTGTCCTTGCACGTGGTGCAGGGCGAGCGCGATCTGGTGGCCGACTGCCGCAGCCTGGCCCGTTTCGAATTGCGGGGTATCCCGCCCATGGCGGCGGGCGCCGCGCGCATCCGCGTCACCTTTACCGTCGATGCCGACGGGCTGCTCAGCGTCAGCGCGAAAGAGCAGGGCAGCGGCGTTGAAGCGAGGATTGATGTCAAGCCTTCCTACGGCTTGTCCGATGCCCAGATCGCGACGATGTTGCAGGACAGTTTCACCACAGCCGAATCCGACATGAAGGCCCGCGCGCTCGCTGAGGCCCGCGTGGATGCCGACCGCATGCTGCTGGCGACGCAAAGTGCGCTGGATGCCGATGGCGCCCTGCTCGACGAACAGGAGCGCCAGACGATCGGCGCACTGATGCAAGCGCTGAGCACCGCGGCCGTCGCCAGTCAGGACGCCCAGGCGATTGAAGCGGCCACGACAGCGCTGGCCAAGGGAACCGAGGCTTTCGCCGCCCAACGCATGAACCACAGCATCCAGAAAGCCCTGGCGGGCCGCAATGTGGAAGCCATCTAAGGAAGCAGCCATGCCAATGATCAGAATTCTTCCCCATCCGGAGTACTGCCCGACCGGCGCCGAGGTTTCCGCGCCCGCTGGCACCTCAATCTGCGAAGCGCTGCTGGACCACCATATCAACATCGAGCACGCCTGCGACATGAGCTGCGCGTGCACGACCTGTCATGTCGTCGTGCGCGAGGGCTTCAACAGCCTCAACGAACTCGATGAGAACGAGGAAGACCTGCTCGACAGGGCCTGGGGACTTGAGCCCAATTCGCGCCTGTCCTGTCAGGCCTATCTGGCGCAGCAGGACATCACGATCGAGATCCCCAAGTACTCGATCAACCACGCCAAAGAGAATCACTGATGAGCCGTCAGATCGTCCTGGACACCGAAACCACGGGCCTGTCTGCCGAGGGCGGAGACCGCATCATCGAGATCGGTTGCGTCGAACTGCTCAATCGCAAGCTCACTGGCAACAACCTGCATTTCTACCTGAATCCGGAACGCGACAGCCACGAGGATGCGCTGAAGGTGCACGGCATCAGCAACGAATTTCTTCGCGACAAACCCAGATTTGCGGAGGTCGCCCAGGAGTTCCTGGACTATGTGCAGGGCGCGGAGATCATCATCCACAACGCCGCGTTTGACGTCGGCTTCCTGAACAAGGAGCTCGAGCTGATCAACAGTCCGCCGTTCGCCACGTTTGTCGGGGTCGTCACGGACACCCTGGTGATGGCCAAGGAGATGTTTCCGGGCAAGCGCAACAGTCTGAATGCCTTGTGTGACCGGCTGGGCGTGGACAACTCGGGCCGGACCCTGCACGGAGCCCTGCTGGACGCCGAACTGCTGGCCGACGTCTATATCAACCTCACGCGAGGTCAGGATGCGCTGCTGATCGACCTGGGCACCGTGGAGGGCGAGGGACTGGGCCATGCATCGGTCGATCTGAGTCAGTTTACCTTGCCGGTGCTTCATCCGAACGAGTCCGAACTGGCTGCACACGGGGACGTGCTTGCGCAGATCGACAAGTCCAGCGGCGGCAAAACGATCTGGCGCCAGATGCTCGGGGGACAGACGCAGACTGTGGCATAATCCAAGGCTTTCCAGCAGCGTCAAGCAATTGGAATCGGGTGATTAGCTCAGCGGTAGAGCACTGCCTTCACACGGCAGGGGTCGCAGGTTCAAACCCTGCATCACCCACCAGAGATACAAAATGAAATCAAGGGCTTACGGAATATCGTAAGCCCTTTTTCATTGGTTCAGTGCGTTGCTCCATTGCCGCGAGCTGACCCGGTTGTCACAGCAGCCCGAGTCGGTGCGTCAATGGCAAAACGCTTCAGACCTTCGCGGCAGAATCCGTCTCGTAAAGCCGTCGCCTTGTTGCTGGGCGGGCACCGGCGTCAGGCTGCGTAGTCTCCTGGTGGCGGGGTGCGCCTGGGTTCTGGGCCTGAGCCACATGGAACGCCGTGGCCTGCCGCTTTAACCATGGCATCCATCGGGTTTCTACGGTGTGTCCTGAGTTCATTCAGGTCGTAACATCGCAGCAGATATAAGCGGTTTCGGATGTAATGCTTGATTCCACCGTTCCGGGGCGTGGTGGGTCGGTGTTTAGCTTCGGCATCCGCTTAGCCCCTTTGCGAAGGTCATGTCAACCAATCGGGCTCAGGGGCCGGTTTCCCCGGCGAACTTTTCAGGAGACAACATGAAGCGATGGAACAGGATAGCGGCGGTCGGCATGCTGACCACTTTGTGCGGCTGGGCCAGCGCCCAGGCCGTCGACCCCTTGCAAGTGCGCGGCTGGGCGTCGACCTGTGCCACCTGCCACGGCACTGCAGGCCTTGCGCAGCCCGGCATGGAGTCGCTGGCCGGCGTCAACAAGGACGAGTTGCTCAAGAAGATGTTGGACTTCAAGACCGGGAAAAAGCCCGCCACGCTGATGCACCAATTGTCCAAGGGCTACTCCGACGAGCAGCTCCAGGCGCTGGCCGCGTATTTCGCAGCCTTGAAGAAATAAGGGAGAACCAGCGATGAAACGTCGTCAATTGATTCAGGTTGCCGGTGCCGGCTCAGTGCTCGGCGCCTTGGGCATGATCACCGGTTGCGCCACCTCGGGCGGATCGGGTGGCCCCCATGTGGTGGTGGTCGGAGGCGGCTACGGCGGCGCCACCGCCGCCAAATACATTCGCCTGTGGTCCGACCAAAGCATCCGAGTGACGCTGGTCGAGCCCAGTGCGGCCTTCATTTCCTGCCCGATCTCCAATCTGGTGCTCGGCGGCACCAAAACCATGGCGGACATCACCATCTCCTACGACAACCTGGCCAATCGCCACGGCGTCAATGTGGTGCGCGACATGGTGACCAGCATCGATGCGGACAAGCGTACGCTCAAGCTGGCCAGCGGCGGCGAGTTGAGTTACGACCGGCTGATCCTGTCACCAGGCGTTGATTTCATGTGGGACACACTCCCCGGCATGGCAAAGCCTGGCGCGCAGGACAAGGTGCTGCATGCCTGGAAGGCCGGCCCGCAAACTGTGGCGCTTCGCAAGCAACTCGAAGCCATGCCCGACGGCGGCGTCTATGCCATCTCCATTCCGCTGGCACCCTACCGCTGCCCGCCCGGCCCTTACGAACGGGCCTGTCAGGTGGCCAGCTACTTCACCAAGGCCAAGCCAAAGAGCAAGGTGCTGATCCTGGATGCCAACGACGATGTCACCTCCAAGGGCCCCCTGTTCAAGAAAGCCTGGGCAGATCGCTACAAGGGCATGATCGAATACCGACCCAAGCACAACGTCGTTGATGTGGATGCTGCCACCAACACGCTCAAGTTCGAGTTCAACGACGATGTCAAGGCGTCTGTGCTCAATGTCCTGCCCGCCATGCGCGCTGGCGACATTGCCGTCAAGTCGGGCCTGGCCACGGCCAACAAGCGCTGGTGTGAGATTGACTACCTCACACACGAGGCCAAAGCCGCCAAGAATATCCACGTGTTGGGCGATTCGATCCAGGTCGCGCCGCTGATGCCCAAGTCAGGGCACATGGCCAACCAGCATGGCAAAACCTGCGCGGCGGCCGTGGTGGCCCTGCTGACCGGCAAGCAGCCGAATGCGATGCCGATCTATACCAACACCTGCTACAGCTTTGTCAGCGCCGAGGATGCGGTGCATGTGGCCAGTGTGCATCGTTACGACGCTGCCCAGAAGACCATGCTGACGGTGCCGGGCTCGGGCGGCGTCTCCAGCGCAGCCAATGAACTCGAAGGAGGCTATGCATTGGCCTGGGCCCGCAATATCTGGGCGGATACGCTGGCCTGACCGGTCATGGCGTGCCGCCGGTTGTGATGCCGGCGGCTTTTTTTTGAAGCAGTCAACAGTTAGGACGTTGAATTTCAAGATGAAAACGATAAAGTCTCTGGCCGTGGTGGCCTTGCTTGGGATGGCCGGTTCGGTCTGGGCCCAGGCCGATGAGGAGCGTGCGAAAAAAATTGTCGGTGGGGTTTGTTTCGTGTGCCACGGCGCTGAAGGTGAGTCTTCCAGCGAAGTCTTCCCGCGCCTGGCGGGGCAGCATTGGGAATACACCGCCAAGCAGCTGGAAAACTTCAAGAGCGGCAAGCGCAAGAGCACGGCCATGAGCAACATGGTTGCCAAGCTCACACCCGATGAGATGGTGGCGCTGGGAAAGTACTTCGAAAAGAAATCCGCGCCGCGCGAACCTGCCAAGGATGAAGACCTGTCGGGGATGGGCAAGTACATCTACCTGCATGGCAACAGATACAGCAGCCTTCCGGCTTGCGCCAGCTGCCATGGCAAAGAGGGTCTGGGCACGGCCTCGTTGCCGCGCCTGGCCGGACAGTACGCCGTCTACATTGAAGCCCAGCTCAAGCAGTTCAACCTGCGCGAGCGCACCAACGACAACGAGGTGATGCACTCCATTGTTGCCAAAATGACGCCGCTTGAGATAGCCGCGGTTGCCGAGTACCTGAGCGGCAAGTAGGCCGGTCGCCCGGTTTCAGGGCGCTTTGGCTTCTGACCGGCTCTCATTGGGAAACTGCACGCGGGCCACCTTGTGGTCCATGAGCCGGTCGGTCAGGCCGGCACCCACCCACATCCCAGCCAGGGTGATCCAGGCGGTCAGGGCGAAAACGGATCCGCCTGTCACTCCGGCACCCACGGCACAGCCGCCCGCCAGCATGGAGCCGAATCCCATGAGCACGGCACCCGCGATGTAGCGGCGCATGCCATAGCCATCCGTGAAGCCTTCCAGCTTGAAATCACGCCCGAGGAGGGCGCCGATCAGCGAGCCCAGAAACACGCCCGGCATCAGGCCAAAATCGAAACCGATGGCCGGCGCTGGCGCATGGAGCACCCGCATCAGCCATTCCGCGGACGGGCCGCTGAAGGTCAGCCCCTGCACCTGTACCACGGCGAAAGAGTCGCGGGCGACGGCATTGGAAAACCACCACGCAGCCACTACCGAGAGCCCCGCGCCAATACCGCCCACCCACTTCCAGGCGCCGCCCACGCTGCGCACGCCGACGACCAGCCCAAAGATCAGCCAGCCCAAGCCGAACAGCAGACCGCCCCAATGCCCTGCGCCGGTGATGACCAGCAGATCGCGGGTAGCGCCGCCGTCGACCGTCCACAGTCCACTGATGCTGTTGCGCAGGGGTTCCAGCGCGCCGCCGAGTGAGGCCTGGGCTGTGACGGCAAAAATCAGGCCGGACAGCAGAGCCCGTAGGTTGCCGTTGGCTGACAATACCAGCAGCCTGCTGGCACAGCCGCGGGTCATGATCATGCCGGCGCCGAACAGCAGCCCGCCGATCAACGCGCCCGAGAGACTGCCGCGCGCGGCCAACTGCCGTGCATTGCTCACGTCCAGAGCCCCCAGCAGAATCAGCGCCTGCACACCGACTACGGCCGACGAAAAGGCCAGCAGCCAGACTGCCAGCTTCTCGCCAAGCTGGCGGTGCCAGAACTCGATGACGGCCGCCCGCAGGCAGAAGCGCGAGCGTTGCGCCGTGAAGCCGAACAGGGCCCCGATGATCGCACCGCCAGAGGACAATATGGCACCGTCGCCATACTGCTCCAAAATGGTTGCCAGATTCACGTCGATCCTTAATAATTCAGTGAAAACTTATATGATGGTAGCCCGGCGCTGTCTCGAGGGGTTGATCCCGGTCAAGAAGGCGCGGTTTCGCCCATGGGCTGATGCGCCACTGCCGTCGCCAGCTTGGGTTTGCGTGACGGTCCGTTCAGGTCAGGAATGATGATGAAAGCCCTTGAAGCGCTTTTCCGGTTGATCCAGGGGGTCGCACTGATCCTCTGGCTGGCACTATGGCCGCTTCCGGCCGCGCTGGCGCAAGATGCGCCCGTGATGAGAACTGTCCAGGTTTCGCCTTCGGCGTGGTATGTCGAGGGCCTGTCGGCGCTGGGCTCCACGGCCAACCAGAACTTCGTCTCCAACGCGGCCTTCGTGGTGACACCCGCCGGCGTCGTGGTCATCGATGCGCTGGGCTCGCCGGCGCTGGCGGAGCGCCTTTTGCAGGAGATCCGCAAGCTGACGCGCCAGCCGGTGACGCACGTGATCGTCACCCATTACCATGCTGACCACATCTATGGCCTGCAGGCCTTCAAGAACCAGGGCGCGCGCATCATCGCGCACCGCTCGGCGCTGGAGTATCTGAACTCCGAGACGGCCCGCCAACGGCTGGAGACCTCTCGCACCGAACTTGCGCCCTGGGTCGATGCCAAGACCCGGCTGGTGAACGCCGACGAGTGGATCGACGGCGACAAGACCCTCACCGTGGGTGGCACGCAATTCCTGATCCGGCATGTGGGCCCGTCGCACACGCCGGAAGACCTGGTGGTCTATCTTCCAAAGGAGAAGGTGCTGTTCGCGGGCGATCTGGTGTTTCGCAACCGCATTCCGTTTGTCGGTCAGGCCGACAGCGGGCGATGGATCCAGGCGCTGGATGTGCTGCTGAAATTCGACGCCACCACCATTGTGCCCGGGCATGGCCCGCTGTCGGGTGAGGCCCGCAAGGACATGCAGCAGACCCGCGACTACCTCGTTTACCTGCGCGCGACCATGGGCGAGGCCGCGCGCAACCTCGAACCCTTCGAAGAAGCCTACCAGGCGGCCGACTGGAGCCGATTCGAGAAGCTTCCGTTGTTCCGGGTTGCCAATCGCATGAACGCCTACAACACCTATTTGCTGATGGAGCACGAATCCAAATGAACCTTTCGCCTGTTTCAGGTTCCACCGTCGCGGCGTCCCTCCCGCGGCGCCACTTGATGGTGGCCGGCGCCCTGGCTGCGTTCGTGCCGGCGGCGCGGTCGGCATCGTCTACCTTGCCCCAGGCGGTCTCGCTGGCGGATGAACTGGCCGCAGCCTTGCGCCATGGCGAGCCCCTGGTGGTGATGGTCAGCCTGGAAGGCTGCCCGTTCTGCGTGGTGGCCCGCAACAGCTATCTGGCCCCGCTGCGCGCCGAAGGGCGGCTGGATATCGTCCAGGTCGACATGCGAACCGGGCGCCCGCTCAAGGATTTTCAGGGGCAGGCCTTGACCCATGAAGAGATGACACGCCGCTGGGCGATTAAACTGGCCCCCACCGTCCTGTTCTTCGGAAAGGGGGGGCAAGAGGTCGCCGAACGGCTCGTGGGCGGGATGCTGCCTGATTTCTATGGGGCGTATCTTGATCAGCGCCTGGAAGCGGCACGAAAGGCCGTCCGAGGATGATTCTCCCAACGATTTCTTGATTCTTTCGGTGCTTTCCCAGCGGGGATCGGTCACTATTTGCTATCAAAAACGTTGCAAGATGGTTTCCTGAAAGAAGCACGGGACCGCGCATCCGAGGCAAGATAGGGGCACCCCCACAGCGCAGGTTAAATGGCAGGGCGCCAGATGACCAGGCATGCCACAATTTGCTGGCCCCGAAACTACAACGCTACAACGGACGCCTGACGGCACGCAATGATTCCCATCAAGACCGAATCCGCCTGGAAAGGCACCTCCGACTGCCGCAATTGCGGCATCCGGGACATGGTCCTGTTTGCCGACCTGAACGAGCAGGATTTCGGCATGATCCACTCGCCGATTGATGACCTGGAGTTTCGCGCGGGAACCACCCTGTTTGCCGAGTCAACGGCGGCCATGGGGATCTTCACGTTGCGCACCGGGATGATCAAGCTGGTGCGCGTGACGCCCGATGGCCGCCAGCGCATCGTCCGGGTGCTGCGTCCAGGTGACGTTGCGGGGCTGGAGGCATTGGCTACATCGCAGTACGACAGCGATGCGGTGGCCTTGACCGACATTTCCGTGTGCCGCATACCGCTTTCGGTGATCAACATGCTGGGGGGCAGTTCGGCTCGTCTGCACAGGCGGCTGATGGAGAAATGGCAACATGCGCTCAAGGAGGCGGATGACTGGCTGGCTGATCTGAACTTCGGCACCGCGCGCCAGCGCGTGGCCCATTTCATCCTAAAAATGCGAAATCAGGCCGATGCGCAGATCGCGACGTTGTTTTCGCGCGAGGACATGGGTGCCATGCTCGACCTGAAGCTCGAAACCGTCAGCCGGGAGGTCAGTGCTCTTGTGCGCGAAAAGGTGATCCAACCCTTGGACAAGCAGGGCCGTGTGTACCGCATTCTCGATCTGCCGGCCCTGCAGTCCATCTGAATTGCAGGCCGTATTTTTCTTGCCTGAACTTGAGGTGTTTTTTTGTGAATGGAAGATTTCTGACGACCCGGCGCGTCGCACTGGCATCGCTGGCGGCCTTGACACTGATCCCCGCTTTTGCCGCCACCGGCCTGGAGATGAGCGCGCCCGATGCCCTGGCTCAGTTGAAGGCGGGCAAACTGATCCTGGTCGATATCCGCACGCCAGATGAGTGGAAGCAGACCGGTGTGGCGCAAGGCGCCGTGCGGCTCGACATGCAGCATCCCAAGGGGGCGCCCGGCTTCATGGATGATCTGCTCAAGCTGACCAAGGGCGATAAGAACGCGCCGGTCGCCCTGATCTGCCGCACCGGCAACCGCACCACCCAGGTCCAGCGCTACCTGGAGGCGCAGGGTTTCACGCAGGTCTTCAATGTCCGGGAAGGCATGGCCGGCAGCGCGGCTGGCCCGGGCTGGCTGCGACGCGGATTGCCGCTGCAATAGGGGGAAGCGAGGCGCCGAGGCCACGCGGCCCGATGCTTGCGGCGGGTCGCCTTTCAGCGCGTCAGCGCCATGAAGAGCCTGGGCAGGCGCTCCGGTAGTTGCTCCACCCGGTCGACCACTGTGAAGTGGTGGCCAAAGATGTCACGCACATAGGCGTCGGCGTTCGGATCCAGACTGATGCAGTGGCTGTGAATGCCCTGCTGGGTGAGCTCCTTCACTGCCTGGCGCGTGTCCAGAATCAGTGCCTGCGGGTCGCTCATGTCCACATCGGCCGGCTCACCGTCGGTCAGCACCAACAGCAACTTCTTGTCGACCTTCTGGGCCCCCAAATAGTGCGCGGCGTGGCGCATGGCCGCGCCCATTCGCGTGGAGTAGCCCGCCTGCACGGCCGCCAGTCGGCCCTTTGAGGCCTCGCCCCAACGCTCGGAAAAGCCCAGGATGTGCTGGTAGCGCACCTCGTGCCGGGTGTTCGAGTGAAAGCCGGCAATCGCGAATGGGTCACCGAGGCGATCGATCGCCCAGGCCAGCAGCGCCACGGCCTCCTGACTAACTGCGAGCCGGGTCTGGCCGGTGCCGGGCACTTCATCGTTCAATGAGGCGGACAGATCCAGCAGCAGCAGCACGGCGATGCTGCGCCCGTCGGTGCGGTGGCTCATCAGGATGCGCGGGTCAGGCTGCACGCCGGCGCGCCAGTCGATCAGCGAGCGCAGCGCCACGTCCAGGTCGAGTTCGCTGCCTTCCTCCCGGTAACGCAGACGCACGCGGTCCTGGGGTTTGAGCAGATCCAGCAGGCGCTCCAGCTGGCGGGCCAGCACGGCGTGTTTGGCCAGCAGGCGGTCGATCAAGCTGGCGTCGCCGCCCGCATGCAGCCCCTCGTACACGCTGACCCAGTCGGGCCGGTAGTCCTGCGCGGCGGCGTCCCATTCGGGGTAGTGGCGCGGCGGCAAGCCCTGGATCTCCTGCGCGGCGGGCGGGCGTGGCTCGGCAAAGCTGTCTTCCTCGTCACCGGCCTCGATGAAGGTCCAGAGGTGGCGGTTGTCGTCGCGGTAGCTCACCACGGTGTCGGTGAAGAACACGCGGGCCGACTGGTCGCTCTGGCGCCGGGTGCGGGCCGCATGGCGTAGCGCCAGCGCGGCCATGTCGGCGGTGCTGGAAGGCCCCTGGGCCATGAGGGCGTGAAACTCGTCGACAAATGCTTTCAGGACCTCGTCGCGGTAGCCGTGCGCCGGGTGCAGCAGGGCGCTTGAGAGCATCGCCAGCCGGTGGCGCAGGCAGCTCGCCGTGTCGGGGTCGCAGGCGCCTTCAACCGGGCGCGGGTGCAGGGCCAGCAACAGCGGCTGCATGCCGGGGTACTGGCGCAGCACGAGGTGATCGATGCGCGCATCCTCGAAGCACTCCACGGTCAGGCGCTGCAGCGGGCTCAGGTTGTCGGCCACCTGGGCCTGGCTCCAGCGCCGGTGGCCGGCCATGTGGGCCAGGGCGGCGCGATAACGGTCCAGCCCGCAGGGTCCGCCCGGGCCCATGAAGTCGTCATACACATCGGGCAGGGCGATGCCGTTCGCATCGAAGAAAGGCGTGGGCGCCCGGCTGTCCTCGAAGCCGGTGCTGAAGGACAGCAGCGGCGCGTGGTCCTGCCACAGGCAGCGCAGCGTGAGGTCAAGCTGGCGCTCCACCGTCACCAGCAGCGTGCCATGCCGCTCGCGCTGCAGCACCGCACGGCTGTCGGCGGACTTCAGGGCGAAATAGTCGCGCTGGCGCTCGGGATGGTGCTGGTAGTGGCGCGCGCCATAGTCGGCCCAGCGCGAGAGGCCGGCCACGTTGAGCACATCGAGCGCCCGCGGCGCGTGTTCCAGGAACACCGGCAGCCCCGGGCTTTCGAAGGTGGCGTGGTGGCCGTGGAGGGACACCGTCGTGCGCTGCATGAGCTCGCGCGTCACGCGCAGGTAGTCGCGCATCGGCCCGGGCCCGAGCAGCCGGCGCGCGACTGCCGCCAAACTCTGAAGCAGCGGCGCAATGGCGCGGCTGTTGGGCGACTTTTGCATCGCCTGGATCAACGCGATCACATCGTTGAGCAGGTCTTCGCCGACGGCGCTGGCCACCGACGGCCACTCCTGCAGGAAGGCCAGCACCGGCTCCGCGCCGCGGCCCATGCGCCCCAGCGCATGGGCGCAGTCCAGCCAGGCGTCCATGCCTTCGGCGCTCAGTGCGGCCCGGGCCTCCAGCAGGCAATCGGCCAGCACGTCCTGCACCGCCGGGAAGCCACAGGCGACGCGCGCGCGCCAGGCCTCCAGTTGCGCAGGCTCTATGGAACCGGGAACGATCTCAGGCGGTGCAGCAATGGTGGACACGGTGCCGCCCGAAGATCAGTGGTGTGCGCAAGGCCGAGCCTGTCCGCAATGCCTCAAGCCAGCACCGCGTCGATCGTGTGATCGAGCGTGTCGCGGATGTCCGCGTCGTCGGTGATCGGACGCACCATCGCCATTCGGCAGGCCTCGGCCGGTGCCACGCCATGGCGGATCAACTGGGCGGCGTAGACCAGCAGGCGGGTGGAGATGCCCTCGGTCAGGCCATGGCCCTTGAGCGAGCGCGCGGCGGCGGCGATCTGCACCAGTTGCGCGGCCCGCGCCGCATCCAGCCCGGTTTCCTGGCTGACGATCTGCGCCTCCAGTTCGGCGGCGGGGTAGTCAAACTCAAACGCCGCGAAGCGCTGCTTGGTCGAGGGCTTGAGGTCCTTCATCAGGCTCTGGTAGCCTGGGTTGTACGAGATCACGAGCTGAAAGTCCGGGTGCGCCTGGACCGTCTCGCCCTTTTTGTCCAAGGGCATCTGGCGGCGATGGTCGGTCAGCGGGTGGATCACCACCGTGGTGTCCTGGCGCGCCTCGACGATTTCATCGAGGTAGCAGATGGCCCCGGTGCGCGCCGCCACGGTCAGCGGCCCGTCCTGCCAGCGCGTGCCGCCGGCGTCGAGCAGGTAGCGGCCCACCAGGTCGCTGGCCGTCATGTCCTCGTTGCAGGCCACGGTGATCAGCGGGCGGCCCAGCTTCCAGGCCATGAACTCGATGAAGCGCGACTTGCCGCAACCGGTCGGCCCCTTGACCATCACCGGCAGGCGCGCCGCATAGGCGGCCTCGTACAAGGCCACCTCGTTGCCTTGGGCCTGGTAGAACGGCGCAATGCCGGGGGCGTTCAAAGCAGTCATGATGGGCTCACTATGGGTGTTGTCCAGCAGGGCTAGGAGGCTGGGCGGCAGAACGTTTTGCGCAGGTAAAGGAGGAGGCCGCAGGCCGGGGGACACGGAGCGAAACGCTCTTGCGCCCAGCCTCCGGGCTAGATCAGCGGTGCGTGCCGAGCTTGTCGCGCCAGCCGGGGAACAGCGCGTCGGCGTCCTTCGGGAAAGACTCGAAGGCGCGGGCAAATTCCTTGTGCTCTTTCGCCCATTCGATGGGGTCGGCACCGGCTTTCCAGCAGTCATAAGCCTGGCGCAGCGAGGTGGCGCCGGCCGCAGGGCTGTCGATATGGCCGTAGCTGCCACCACCCGCGGTGTTGATCACGTTGCCGTGGCCCAGGTTTTCGAAGAAGCCCGGCAGGCGCAGCGCGTTCATGCCGCCCGAGATGATCGGCGTGGTTGGCTTCATGCCGAACCATTCCTGATGGTAGGCCGGGCCGGTGTAGCTGTCGCGCTCGATGATGTAGGCAATCGCGCGGTCGTCGTTCGTGCCTTCCATCTTGCCGAAGCCCATGGTGCCCACGTGGATGCCGGAGGCGCCCTGCAGCCGGCTCATCTTGGCCAGCACGTAGGCGTCGTAGCCGCGCTTGGAGCTGGGGCTGGTCACCGCCCCGTGGCCGGCGCGGTGGTAGTGCAGGTACTGATTGGCAAAGTGGCGCCGGGCGGTGGTGATCATGCCGGGGCCGCCCACGTAGCCGTCCACCAGGAAGGCCACCTTGTCGGCGTCCGGTCCGAAGGTGCGCAGGATGAATTCGCCGCGAGCCAGCATCTCGTAGTGGTCGTCGGCGGTGATGTTGGCCGAGAACAGCTTGGCCTCGCCGGTCTCGTCCATGGCGCGCTTCATCGCGTCGTAGACCAGCGGGATGGTTTTGGCCATGGGCGCAAAGGTCTGGTTGCCTTGGGGCTCGTCGTTCTTGATGAAGTCGCCGCCCAGCCAGAACTGGTAAGCGGCCTTGGCAAAAGGCTCGGGGCGCAGGCCCAGCTTGGGCTTGATGATGGTGCCGGCAATGTAGCCGCCATCCTTTACCGGGCGGCCCAGGATGCGCCACAGGTCGGAGATGTCCTTGCTCGGGCCGTCGAACAGCTGGATCGCGCGCGGCGGCATGTAGAAGTCGTAGATCTTGGCGTGCTCGATGTCGCCCATGCCCTGGTTGTTGCCGATCACCAGCGTCAGGAACGACACGATCATCATGCGCCCGTCGGTGATGTTGCGGTCGAACAGGTCCAGCGGATAGGCAATGCGCATCTCCTCCGTCGCCTCGTCGATCAGGTACACCAGCGCGTCCACGCCTTTGGTGAACTCGTCGGTGGTGGACACCTCGACGTTGGTGCCGGTGGAGGATTCGGCCGCAAAGTGCGCGGCGGCCTCCAGGTAGCCGTGGCCCGCCTTGGGCTTCATCTTGTAGGCCACGAGGATGTGGCGGCCGCCGCTGATCAGGTCTTGTTCCTTCAGGCTCAGGTCGGCGTAGCGGTTGGATTGGTCCATGGGAAATCTCCGGTTAGGTCTGACAATAGAACGGACTGTAGGCGTCTGGATTCATAAAAAAAATTCAAATTAAGTTTTCAGTTAATCAGAAATTGCTGATGAATTGGGTGGCGCCCGAATGTGGCTGCGCGAGAAAAGCCCTTAGACTGCGGCGTTGAATCCGGTTGATAGGGACGCCCCTTGATCCAGGGGGCCGCGCGGCCGGCCCGTCCAACAACCGATACCGGCGCCATGGCCCGGAACACGTCCAAGGGGGCATCGTGAGCGTTTCATCCGGCTTCAACTACACCCAGGTGGACTCGACCTATTTCGAGAAACGGGGCCTGCGCCGATACGCAGGCGTCTGGTCGCTGTGGGCGTTGGGTGTCGGCGCCGTGATCTCCGGGCATTTTTCAGGATGGAATCTGGGCCTGGCGAATGGCTGGGGCAGCATGTTTCTGGCGACCGTGGTGATCGCGATCATGTACCTGGGCCTGACCTTTTCGCTGGCGGAAATGTCACCGGCGCTGCCGCATACGGGCGGGGCCTATTCCTTCGCCCGAACGGCGATGGGGCCGTGGGGCGGATTCCTGACCGGCCTGGCCGAAAATGTCGAGTACGTGTTGACGCCCGCCGTCATCGTTTATTTCATCAGCAGCTACATGTCGAGCATCTTCGGCACCTCGACCGCGATGTTGCCGTTGTGGTGGATAGGGTTCTACATCCTGTTCGTGGGCCTGAACATCGTTGGCGTTGAACTCTCGTTCAAGGTGACGTTGATCGTGACCCTGCTGGCACTGGCGTGCCTGGTGGTGTTCTGGTTCAGCGCGCTGCCCGCCATCGACTTCACCCGGTGGGCCATGAATGTGGGCGCGGAAGGCGTGGCCTTGCCTGAAGGGAAGGGACCCTTTCTGCCCAAGGGTTTCATGGGTGTTCTGGCCTGCCTGCCTTTTGCTGTCTGGCTGTTCCTGGCGATCGAGCAGTTGCCGTTGGCCGCAGAGGAGTCCGTCGACCCTGCGCGTGACATGCCACGCGGCATTCTGGCGGGCATCTTCACGCTGATCATTTCCGCCTTCATGATCCTTTGGCTGAACCCATCCGTGGCCGGCATCGGCTCCCACAAACTGGCCACCTCCGGGGAACCTTTGCTGGATGGCCTCAAGGCCATTTATGGTGAAGGCATTGCCAAGACTTTGGCGACCGTTGCCGTGCTGGGCCTTGTTGCCAGTTTTCACACCATCATCTTTGCCGAGGGTCGCCAGATCTATTCGCTCAGCCGCGCCGGGTATTTCCCGACCGTGCTCTCCGTCACCCATGGCCGGCGCAAGACGCCACACCTGGCCATGACGGCCGGTTCGGTGCTGGCACTGGCGGTCATGCTGGCACTGTGGTTCAGCCTGGGGGCGGACAAGGGGGCCGCCGTCATCGGTGGCAACCTGCTGAACATGGCCGTTTTTGGCGCCATGTTCTCGTACATCATGCAGGCGATCGCCTTCATCCAACTTCGCCGGAACTTCCCCAGGTTGCATCGGCCCTACCGGAGCCCGTTCGGTACCGTCGGCGCAGGCCTGACGGTGCTGATCGCAGCTGTGACCTTGTATTTCCAGCTGACCGATCCGGTGTACCGCGAAGGCGTGCTGTGGGTCGCCCTCTGGTTTGCCATCGGCGTCCTCTATTTCGCCCTGGTCGGTCGCCATCGCCTGATCCTGTCGCCGGAAGAGGAGTTTGCGCTGGATCACAGCAAAGCCGGGCAGGGCTGAGGCTTCAAGACGCACGGGAGATCGGCGCACCGTCGGGCGGGTTCGCGTTACCCTGGCCGATCGGCAGGCCGTCCTCATTGAGTCCTGAATTTGTAGCAAATAATGACCATCCGACGACGGGACACAGGTCTTTTTTCCTGAAAATCAGCTCCAGGAGTCCATCAGCGCACCCCCTTGCTCGATCAGGAACTCCTTGAAGGCGCGGGCGGCCGGGGAGAGCTTCTTCTGGCTCAGGTGGGTCACATACCAGTGGCCCATGACCGGCAGGCCCACAATGTCCACCAGCGCGATATGGCCGCTGGCCAGTTCGTGACGCACTGTGCGAAGCGAAAGAAAGCTCAGACCCATACCGGCCATCACGGCCTGTTTGATGGTCTCGTTGCTGGGCATTTCCATCACGACCTTCAGCGGCGTCTTGTTATCGGCAAACAGCCGTTCCATCGCCGCTCGTGTGCCTGAGCCTTCCTCGCGCACCACGAAGCCGTGGTCGGCCAGCGCCGAGAACGGCAATTTCTTGCGCCGCGCCAGCGCATGATCGGGCGTAGCCAGTACGGCCTGGGGGTTGGTGGCAAAAGGCGTCGCCACGCAGTCCATGTCAGCAGGGGCGCGGCCCATCACCACCAGGTCCGCTTCGTTGCGCGCCAGCAGGCCGAGGATATTCTCACGGTTGTCGATCTTGAGCTGGATGTCGATACCCTGGAACTGCTTCCCAAAACGCACCAGCAGCATGGGGATGAAGTACTTTGCGGTGCTGACCACGGCCAGGTCGATGCGCCCCCGTTTGAGGCCCACATGATCGGCCATCAGGGCTTCGAGGTCCTTGAACTGGCCCATGGCGGCTATCGCGTGCGTGCGGAAAGCCTCGCCCGCGTGGGTCAGGCGGATGTTGCGGCCCACGGGTTCGACCAGAGGCAGTCCGAATGCGTCTTCCAGCTGGCGGATCTGCATGGATACCGCCGGCTGGGTGACAAACAGCCGCTCGGCCGCTTTCGACACCGAGCCCTGGCGCGCCACTTCAAGGAAGGTCTGGATCTGTTTCAGCGTATAGGGACGCATGGCACAACTCCTTATTCATCAAATTATTCTGATGAAATATTCAATAAACGTGATTGGAGTTTATGGGTTCATGGGGGTAAAGTAAATCCACTTTCACTGATATATCCAGCCGCACCCACCTCGTCGGAAAGAAGCCAATGTCCTCACCCGCCCTTCAAGCCCTCATTTTCGATGTCGACGGCACTCTGGCCGACACCGAAAGCGCGCACCGGGCAGCTTTCAACCATGCTTTTGCCGAACTGGGCATGGACTGGCAATGGGACGAGGCGCTGTACCTCGAACTTCTCAACATCTCGGGCGGCAAGGAGCGCATCCGTCATTACTGGATGCAGGCGCACCCCGACATCCGGGCGCTGGATGGCCAGGCGGTGCAGGACACCATCAACCAGATACACGAGCTCAAGACGGCCGCCTACGAGCAGGCCGTTCAGGACGGCGCCGTGGCATTGCGCCCGGGCGTGCTCAAGCTGATCGAGGCTGCTTTCACCGATGGCCTGCGCCTGGCGATTGCCACGACCACCTCACCGGTCAACATCACCGCTCTGCTGCGAACAGCCATTGGCCCGGACTGGCGACAGTATTTCACCGTGGTCGAGGATGCTTCCACCGCGCCTATCAAGAAGCCCCATCCACAGGTTTATCTGCAGACCCTGAATCGGCTCGAACTGCCCGCACGGGCTTGCCTTGCGCTGGAAGACTCGGCCAACGGGCTGCAGGCCGCGCTGGCGGCGTCTCTGGCGACGATCATCACGCCGAACGCATTTACCGCGCATCACGACTTCAAAAGCGCGCTGCGGGTGCTGCCGTCGCTGCGCTATGTCAATGTGGCCCACCTGCGTGCGTGGCATGCTGAAGCCAATGCAGGGAAGGCGTTGCTGCGCGCCTGATTCCATCCGGAGAACTCCATGACCCCACCTACCGTGCGCATCGCCCCCTCCATCCTGTCCGCGGACTTCGCCCGCTTGGGCGAGGAAGTCCGCGCCATCGAGGCGGCGGGCGCCGCGCTCGTGCACTTCGACGTGATGGACAACCACTACGTTCCCAACCTCACCATCGGCCCGCTGGTGTGCGAGGCGATCCGCCCGCATGTTCAGATTCCAATCGACGTGCACCTGATGGTGGAGCCGGTGGATGCGCTGATCCCGCTGTTTGCCAAGGCCGGCGCCAACATCATCACCTTCCACCCCGAGGCCAGCCGTCACGTTGACCGAACCTTGCAACTGATCCGCGACCACGGCTGCAAGGCCGGCATCGTGCTGAACCCGGCGACACCCCTGGACTGGATGGATCACGTGATGGACCGTCTCGACATCGTGCTGCTGATGAGCGTGAATCCGGGCTTTGGCGGGCAGAAATTCATCCCTTCCACGCTGCCCAAGCTGCGCGAAGCGCGCGCCCGTATCCGGGCGCATGAAGAAGCCGGTGGCCAGCCGATCTGGCTGGAGGTGGATGGCGGGGTCAAGACCGACAACATCCGCGAAATTGTGCAGGCGGGGGCCGACACCTGTGTGGCCGGCAGCGCGGTGTTTGGCGCGCCCGATGCCGATCGCGGCTACCGCACCGTGATGCAACAGCTGATCAAGGCTGCCGCCACTGACGTTGCGCCCACTGCGTCCGCGTTGCGCTGAATCCTTGAACCTTTCCGAGAGCAAACCACCATGACCACGCGCCGCCGTTTCACCCTCACGCAGTACCTCATCGAACAGCGTCGCCGCTTTCCCGGCGCCAGCGGCGATTTCAATGCCTTGCTGCTCGACGTGGCCCTGGCCTGCAAGGCCATCGCGCGATCGGTGGCCTTTGGCGAACTTTCCAGTGTGCTCGGTCATGCCGAGCCGGAGGTGACCACCAACGTCAACGTACAGGGAGAAGAACAGAAACGGCTCGACGTGATCAGCAACGAGTACTTCACCCAGATGACGGAGTGGGGCGGTCACCTCGCGGGCATGGCGTCCGAGGAGATGGACCACCCCTACCAGATCCCTGAGGCCCAGCAGCGGGGCAAGTACCTGTTGGTGTTCGACCCGCTCGACGGATCCAGCAACATCGATGTGAACGTGACGGTGGGCAGCATCTTCAGCATCCTGCGGGCTCCCCAGGACGTGATCGACAGCGGGCGCGATGTGGTGGAGACCGACTTCTTCCAGCCCGGTTCGCAACAGATGGCCGCCGGCTATGCGCTGTACGGACCTACCACCATGCTGGTGCTGTCCGTGGGCAACGGGGCAGCGGGCTTCACGCTGGACCCGAACCTGGGGCAGTTCATGTTGACCCACCCGAACCTGCAGATCCCCGCGGACACGCAGGAGTTCGCCATCAACGCCTCCAACAGCCGCTTCTGGGAGCCGCCGGTGAAGCGCTACGTGGATGAGTGCCTGGCCGGCAAGACCGGCCCACGCGGCAAGGACTTCAACATGCGCTGGATTGCCAGCATGGTGGCCGAGGCGCACCGCATCCTCATGCGAGGCGGTGTCTTCATGTACCCCCGCGACACCAAGGATCCCAGCAAACCCGGGCGTCTGCGCCTGCTGTATGAGGCCAATCCGATCGGTTTCATCATCGAGCAGGCCGGCGGGCGCGCCTCCACCGGCCGTCAGCCTATGCTGGGCGTGATGCCGACATCGCTGCACCAGCGCATCGGCCTGGTGTTCGGTTCGAAGAACGAGGTGGAGCGCATCGAGCGCTACCACACCGAGCCTGTGCCGCGCGAGATCGAGAATCCGCTGTTTGCCCCGCGCAGCCTGTTTCGCGACTGAATGCTACTGAAAATGTAGCTAATTGCGACCATTCCACGCTGGGTAAAGCACAAATTCATTCAAAAACCACTTATCCGAGGGTCCCACCATGTCAGAACGCCATCCCATCATCGCGATCACCGGTTCGTCGGGCGCGGGTACCACCTCGGTGACGCGCACCTTTGAGAACATCTTCCGCCGAGAAAACGTGAACGCAGCCATCATCGAAGGCGACAGCTTCCACCGGTACGACCGCAAGGAGATGAAGCTCAAGGCGGCCGAAGCTGAAAAGGCAGGCAACAACAACTTCAGCCATTTCGGAGCCGAGAACAACCTGTTTCCCGAGCTGGAGACGCTGTTCCGCGACTACGCGACCACCGGCACCGGCAAGCGTCGCAAGTACCTGCACGACATGGAGGAGGCCGCGCCCTACAAACAGGAGCCGGGTACCTTCACGCCCTGGGAAGACGTTCCTGCCAACACCGATCTGCTGTTCTATGAAGGCCTGCACGGCGCCGTGGTTACGCCCGAGGTCAACATCGCCCAGCACCCGGACCTGTTGATCGGCGTGGTGCCGGTCATCAACCTGGAGTGGATCCAGAAGCTCTACCGCGACAAGAAACAGCGCGGCTACAGCACCGAGGCCGTGACGGACACCATCCTGCGCCGCATGCCGGATTACGTGAACTACATCTGCCCGCAGTTCATGCACACGCATGTGAACTTCCAGCGGGTGCCGATGGTGGACACCTCCAATCCCTTCATCGCCCGCGATATTCCGAGCGCCGACGAGAGCATGGTGGTGATCCGGTTCTCCAACCCCAAGGGCATCGATTTCCAGTACCTGCGCAACATGATCAACGATTCGTTCATGTCGCGCGCCAACACCATCGTGGTGCCAGGGGGCAAGATGGAGCTCGCCATGCAGCTGATCTTCACGCCCTTCGTCTGGCGGATGATGGAGCGCCGCAAGCGGGCTCTCGCAGCCTGAAACCAGGGAGACCCGCACCATGCAGAACCCAACCCCCGAGTTTGCCCGCCAGATGGCCAACGCCATCCGCATTCTGGCGGTCGACGCCGTTGAAAAAGCGAAGTCAGGCCATCCCGGCGCCCCCATGGGCATGGCCGACATTGCCGAGGTGCTGTGGAACCGCCACCTCAAGCACAACCCGGCCAATCCCCACTGGCCGGACCGTGACCGCTTTGTGCTGAGCAACGGCCACGGCTCGATGCTGATCTACGCGCTGCTGCACCTTACCGGCTACGACCTGTCCATGGACGAGCTGAAGAAGTTCCGGCAGCTGCACAGCAAGACCGCCGGCCACCCGGAGTTCGGCATCACGCCCGGCGTGGAAACCACCACCGGGCCGCTGGGCCAGGGCATCAGCAACGCAGTGGGCATGGCGCTGGCCGAGAAGCTGCTGGCGGCCGAGTTCAACCGCGAGGAAGACGGCACGAGTTACGACATCGTCGACCACTTCACCTACGCCTTCCTGGGCGACGGCTGCATGATGGAAGGCATCAGCCACGAGGCGTGTTCGCTGGCCGGCACGCTGCGCCTTTCAAAACTGATCGCGTTCTACGACGACAACGGCATCTCGATCGACGGCCATGTGGAAGGCTGGTTCACCGACGACACGCCGGCCCGCTTTGCGGCCTACGGCTGGAACGTGATCGCTGCCGTGGACGGCCATGACGCAGCGGCGCTGGACGCGGCCATCCACAAGGCCCGCGCCCAGGCCAGCCATGTCGATGGCAAGCCCACGCTGATCTGCTGCAAGACGGTGATTGGCATGGGTTCACCCAACAAGGCCGGCACGCACGATGTGCATGGGGCTGCGCTGGGGGCTGCGGAAGTGGCCGCCACGCGAGAGGCGATGGGCTGGACGGCAGCGCCGTTCGAAATTCCGGCTGACATCGCGGGCGCCTGGAACGCAGTGGCGCGCGGCGTCGCGACCGAACGGGCCTGGCGTGAGAGATTCGAGGCGTATCGCTCACAGTTCCCGCTGGAGGCGGCGGAATTCGAGCGCCGCATGGCGGGCGATCTGAGTGAGGGTTATGCCAGCGGACTGGACGCCGCACTGGCGACGATTGCGGCGAAACCGGACGCGGTCGCCACCCGCAAGGCCAGCCAGAACGCGCTGGACCTGCTGGCGCCGCTGCTCCCTGAGTTCTTTGGCGGCAGCGCTGACCTGACCAGTTCCAACCTGACCAATTTCAAGGGCTGCGTGAAAGCGGGCCGCGACCACTGGGGCAATCACCTGAGTTACGGCGTGCGCGAATTCGGCATGGCCGCCATCATGAACGGCATCGCGCTGCACCGTGGCTACATCCCCTACGGCGGCACCTTCCTGACCTTCAGCGACTACAGCCGCAATGCCATCCGCATGGCCGCGCTGATGAAGCTGCGCGTGATCCACGTCTTCACACACGACTCCATCGGCCTGGGCGAGGATGGCCCCACGCATCAGTCGGTCGAGCACGTGCCTTCTTTGCGCATCATTCCCGGGCTGGACGTCTGGCGCCCGGCAGATGGCCTGGAGACAGCCGTGGCCTGGGCCTGCGCCGTGGAGCGGCGCGATGGCCCCAGCGCACTGGCGCTCTCGCGCCAGAACCTGCCACGCCTGACCGACGTGGCCATGGTGGGCAACATCCGAAAGGGCGGCTATGTGTTGGCCGAACAGCCCAACCCGCAGGCGGTGATCGTCGCCACAGGCTCCGAAACCTCGCTGGCCATGGCAGCGCACCAGGCTTTGAGCGCGCTGGGCATTGCCACCCGGGTCGTCTCCATGCCTTGCACCAATGTGTTCGACCGGCAGAGCGAGGCCTACCAGGAAATGATCCTGCCGCTGGCCCTGCCGACCGTGGCGGTGGAAGCCGCGCACCCCGACTTCTGGCGCAAGTACGTGGGGCGCACCGGCGTGGTGGTGGGTATCGCCAGTTTCGGCGAGTCGGCCCCTGCCGGCGACCTGTACAAGCACTTCGGCATCACACCGGAGCGGGTGGTGGAGGCGGTGCGCACGTTGGTACACCGCGCAGCGCATCGGGGCGAGCAACCCTTGCCTGAGCACATCGTGCCGGGCACGCACTGAAACGCTTCACCGGGTCGCGACCATGTCCAGAGCTTTTGACCTGATGCTGTTTGACCTCGACGGCACGCTGATCGAAACCGCGCCGGAAATCTGCGATGCGGTCAACGACACGCTGCGCCAGTTTCACCTGCCCGAAGTTTCCCAGCAGCAGGTCAACGACTGGATCGGCCACGGCACGCGCACCCTGCTGATCCAGGCGCTCGCGTTTGCCGGTGACACCACGGTGGATACCGTGCGCCAGTCCGACAGCCTGGCGCTGATCGCCGCGGAGTTCGACAAGCACTACCTGCGCCGCTGTGGCACGCGCAGCCACCTCTACCCGCAGGTGCGCGAGGTGCTGCAAGCCCTGCACGCCCAGGGCGTGAAACTGGCCGTCGTGACCAACAAGGAATCGCGCTACACCACCACGGTGCTCGACGCACACCAGCTTTCAGCGGTTTTCGACCGTGTGGTCAGTGGCGATACTTTGTCTGTGAAGAAGCCGGACCCGGCCGGCATCCACAGCTGCCTGACGCAGTTTCAGGTGGAACGCGACCGCACGTTGTTCGTCGGCGACTCGTCCATCGACGTGGCCACAGCGCGCAACGCCGGCGTACCGGTGTGGGTGCTGCCCTACGGCTACAACATGGGCGAGCCGATCGAGGCCTGCGCGCCGGACCGGGTGATCGCCGACTTCACCGCTTTGCTGGCAACGCTGACATCGCTGTCGCCCGCCTGAATTCCTTCAACTCGCTTTTTTCGGAATACGTGTCATGACCCTCAAGATCGGCATCAACGGCTTCGGCCGTATCGGACGCAACGTGCTGCGCAGCGCGATTCAGAACTTCGCAGACATCGAGGTCGTCGCCATCAACGACCTGCTGGAGCCCGACTATCTGGCCTACATGCTGCAATACGACAGCGTGCACGGTCGCTTCAAGGGCACCGTCAGCGTGGACGGCAACACCCTGATCGTCAACGGCAAGAAGATCCGCCTGACGCAGGAGAAGGACCCTGCCAACCTGAAGTGGAACGAGGTCGGCGCCGACATCGTGATCGAATCCACCGGCATCTTCCTGGACAAGGCCGGTGGTGAAAAGCACCTGGCCGCCGGTGCGAAGAAAGTGATCTTCTCGGCGCCTTCCAAGGACGACACCCCCATGTTCGTCTATGGCGTGAACGACAACACCTATGCCGGCCAGGCCATCATCTCCAACGCCTCGTGCACCACCAACTGCCTGGCCCCCGTGGCCAAAGTGCTGCACGACAAGTGGGGCATCAAGCGCGGCCTCATGACCACGGTGCACGCCGCCACCGCCACGCAAAAGACGGTGGACGGCCCGTCCAACAAGGACTGGCGCGGCGGCCGCGGCATCCTGGAGAACATCATTCCTTCCAGCACGGGTGCTGCCAAGGCGGTGGGCGTGGTCATTCCGTCGCTGAACAAGAAGCTCACCGGCATGTCTTTCCGCGTGCCGACCAGCGATGTGTCCGTGGTCGACCTGACCTGCGAACTGAACAGCGAAGCGACGCTAAAGGACATCTGCGCGGAGATGAAGGCCCAGAGCGAAGGCGCGCTCAAGGGCGTGCTGGGTTACACCGAAGACAAGGTGGTGGCCACCGACTTCCGTGGCGAGACCTGCACCAGCGTGTTCGACGCCGACGCCAGCATTGCGCTGGACGGCACCTTCGTGAAGATCGTGGCCTGGTACGACAACGAGTGGGGCTACTCCAACAAGTGCCTGGAGATGGTGCGCGTGGTCGCCACCACCGGCGCACGCTGAACGGCGTAAGGTCCTCCGTCATGAAAGTCCTCCGTTTCTCCGACGTGGTGGCCAGCGGATTTGCGGCCGGCAAACGCGTTTTCATCCGCGCCGACCTCAACGTCCCGCAGGACGACAGTGGCGCGATCACCGAAGACACCCGCATCCGCGCCAGCGTGCCCTGCATCCAGATGGCGCTGGACGCCGGCGCCGCCGTCATGGTCACCAGCCACCTGGGCCGTCCCACCGAGGGCGACTTCAAGCCCGAAGACTCCCTGGCCCCCGTAGCCAAACGGCTAGGGGAGTTGCTGGGCCGTGAAGTTCCCGTGATCGCCAACTGGGTCGATGGCGTCACCGTCGCCCCTGGTCAGCTCGTGCTGCTGGAAAACTGCCGCGTCAACAAGGGCGAGAAAAAGAACAACGAAGACCTGGCGAAGAAGATGGCCGCCCTGTGCGACATCTTTGTCAACGACGCCTTCGGCACCGCGCACCGCGCCGAAGGCACCACCTACGGCATCGCCCAGTTCGCCCCGATTGCCTGCGCCGGCCCGCTCTTGGCCACCGAGATCGACGCCATCACCAAAGCCCTGGCGCACCCGAAGCGCCCGCTGGTGGCCATCGTCGCCGGCTCCAAGGTCTCCACCAAGCTCACCATCCTCAAGAGCCTGTCGGCCAATGTGGACCAGCTCATCGTCGGCGGCGGCATCGCCAACACCTTCATGCTGGCCGCCGGCCTGAAGATCGGCAAGAGCCTGGCCGAGGCCGATCTGGTGGGTGAAGCCAAGGCCGTGATCGAGGCCATGAAGGCGCGCGGTGCCGAGGTGCCGATCCCGACCGACGTCGTCACCGCCAAGGAATTCAAGGCCGACGCGAAAGCCGAAATCAAGGCCGCCACCGACGTGGCCGATGACGACCTGATCCTGGACATCGGGCCCGAGACCGCCAAACGGCTCGCCGCCCAGCTGAAGAAGGCCGGCACCATTGTCTGGAACGGCCCGGTGGGCGTGTTCGAGTTCGCCGCGTTCGAGAACGGCACCAAGGTCATTGCGCAGGCGATTGCCCAATCCGACGCCTTCAGCATTGCTGGCGGCGGCGACACGCTGGCGGCGATCGCCAAGTACGGCATCGAGAAGGACGTGGGCTACATCTCCACCGGCGGCGGGGCCTTCCTGGAGGTGCTGGAGGGCAAGACGCTGCCGGCGCTGGAGATTCTCACGAAGCGCGCGGCGGGCTGAGGCTCTTGCACAGGGCGGCTCCCACGATCCGGCGACTTCGGTTTTTGTAGCTGTATACGACCATTTGACGCTGGGATGATGCCAATTTGATTCATATTTTCCTTTTCTTTTCCTCTGGAGACACCTCATGGCCCTGATTTCCCTTCGCCAAGTGCTGGACCACGCAGCCGAGCACGGCTACGGCGTGCCAGCGTTCAATGTCAACAACCTGGAGCAGATTCTCGCCATCATGGAAGCGGCGCAGGAAACCGACAGTCCGGTGATCCTTCAGGCCTCGGCCGGCGCCCGCAAATACGCCGGTGAAGCCTACCTGCGCCACATGATGCTGGCGGCGGTCGAGAGCCATCCCGACATTCCCGTTGTGGTGCACCAGGACCATGGAACCTCCGCCGCGGTGTGCCAGCAGTCGATCCGCTCGGGCTTCACCAGCGTGATGATGGACGGCTCGCTGATGACCGACGGCAAGACGCCTGCCAGCTACGAGTACAACGTGGACATCACGCGCCGGGTTTGCGAAATGTCGCATGCGGTCGGCGTTTCGGTCGAAGGCGAACTGGGCTGCCTGGGCTCATTGGAAACCGGCGACGCGGGTGAAGAAGACGGCATCGGTGCCGAAGGCAAGCTCAGCCACGACCAGATGCTGACCGACCCGGTACAGGCGAAGGACTTTGTGGCGAAGACCGGTGTTGACGCCCTGGCGATTGCCATCGGCACCAGCCACGGCGCCTACAAGTTCACGCGCAAGCCCACCGGCGACATCCTGGCCATCGACCGCATTGCGGCCATCCATGCGCAGATCCCCAGCACCCATCTCGTGATGCACGGATCGAGCAGCGTGCCGCAGGAATGGCTGGCGATCATTCGGCAGTTTGGTGGTGACATCAAGGAGACCTATGGCGTTCCCGTGGAGGAGATCCAGCGCGGCATCCAGAGTGGCGTGCGCAAGATCAACATCGATACCGACATCCGGCTGGCCATGACCGGCGCCATGCGCCAGGTGTTTGCGCAACAGCCCAGCGAGTTTGATCCACGCAAGGCGCTGACGGCGGCGAAGAATGCGGCCCGCGCCATCGTCAAGACACGGTTTGAGGCGTTTGGCTGTGCGGGGCACGCCTCAAAGATCAAGCCGGTACCGCTGGAAGCGATGGCCAGGCTTTACAACTGAGGTCCGTCAGACCGTCCAGTCGCAAGGGTCAGTCCTGCGCCAGCAAGGCGGAACCCCGCTGGCGGAACTGCTCGGCTTTCTTCTCATCGATGGAAAGCCGGATCAGCTTGTGGCAGCGCTCCAACGTCTGAACCAGCGCGTCGTGCTCATCGCCCGAATCCTGAAGGCGTTGCACCACGGCACCTGAATGGGCGCCGAGCAGTTCCTGCGCGAGTTGGATCAGCGCTTTCTTCGGTGAGATGGTGACCGGGGCTTGCGAAGGAATGGGTGGTGCATCGGACGCTATGGCGCCGGGCGCATTCGTCGTTCCGACGGCTTCGATCAGACCATTGCGCTCCAGCCACTCCAGGTGCTCCTTGCATTCGGAAATGAACGAACACTTCTGCAGCAACTCGGAGCAACGTGTCTTTCCGTCAACGAGAATCAGGATGGATCGCACCTTCTGTGGCACTGCGGCCGTGCGGTGCGTCAGCTCTTCGAGGCCTTTGCGTGTCTTGGCGTAGATGACAGCACCGTTCATGAGGCGTCAGCTGGTGAGTTCTTCGATGATGCGAAAGATCAGGCGCACGGTGATCAACACGTAGATGGCGCCAAAGAAGAAGATCAGCGCCACGATCAGGTTGATGATATTGGCTGGCAACATCGTGAAAAAGGGCGTCACGAAGTAGCCCACGGTGAACAGCGTGACCAAGACGGTCAGGAGGCGCCACTGTTTGCCCACCACGCCGCCAGGAATCTTGCTGCGCAGGGTGAACACCATGTACAGGCACACCAGCATCACGGCAATGGCCGCGACGTTGATGACCGAGATCAGATTGGCTTGCATGTCGCTTTCCTCGTTTCAGTGTCAGGACGCAGACGCACCAGCATCCGTCCCGGGAAGATGGTCCTTCAAGTGGCGGGCGCGTCGTGGACGGGCCCGCCATCACAGGGCTGCAAGGTCATCCCGGCAGCCTGGGTATCGGTTGGCCCGGATCGCCATTCCGGGCAGGAGACCGAATTACCAGCGCCAGGCGTACTGGACGCCGATCGAGTTCTGGGACATGGAGATGGTCTCCGTGCCGCCGGCGCCCGGCCCCATCATCGCGTTGAACATGGAACTGCCACTCACGGACTGCTTGGGCGCATACATATAGGCGAAGGTCAGTTCCGATTTCGGAGAGAACGCATAGGTGCCGCCCAGCGTGAAGTGCGATGTGGTCACTCCTGGGGCAACGATGTTGAAGGTTACGTCCGCCGACGGAACCGGATTGGTTCCGACATTGACCCCCGCGCGCAGCGTCCATTGCGGCGTGGCCTGCCATTCGGCGCCAACCTTCCACACATTGACGTTCTTCCATCCGAAGCCAGGGCCACTGGAGCCGCCAAGGCAATTGGCATAGTTGCCCATCATGCAGCCACCGATGTTGGAGCTGGGATTGCCCACGGAGGGGACGCCGGCGTAGTTGATTCGCTGATAGTCAACGGCGATCAACAGGTCGGGTGTAGCCTTGATGCTGGCGCCCAGCGCGTAGTTCTCGGGAATGTCGAACTTGCCGCTCTCGGCAAACAGTCCGGAGTACTTGTCGAACTTGCTCATGGAAACCTTGGGCGAATAGGAGGCGCCCAAGGAGATCTTGTCGGTGACCTTTCCGAGGTAACCCAGCCGCA